>JBEKPZ010000011.1:0-49447 GCA_049520215.1 Bryobacteraceae bacterium
AGGGCGGCGGTTAAAGTGAGCGTCGCCTGGTGGGCCATGCTTTCAGCGTAATACGATGCAAGCGCAGCGGGGCTGAAGCCCCGCGCGGGCTAAAGCCCGCCCTCCAGCTACTTGATTTCGAGGATTTCCTTTTCCTTGGTGCGGGCGGCCTGGTCGATCTTGTCCATGTAGGCGTTGGTCAGCTTCTGGATCTCGTCGTGGGCCCGCTTGTCCTCATCCTCGGTGATCTTCTTATCCTTGAGGAGCGCCTTGACCGCCTCGTTGCCGTCGCGGCGGATGTTGCGCACCGATACGCGATGGTGCTCGGCGACGCCGTGCAGGCGCTTGACGAATTCCTTGCGGCGCTCCTCGGTGAGCGGCGGGATGGGCAGCCGGATCATTTTGCCGTCGTTGGCGGGATTCAGGCCCAGATCGGAGACGCGGATGGCCTTCTCGATCGGGCCGATCTGCGAGGCGTCCCAGGGCGTGATGGTGATCATGCTGGGCTCGGGAACGTGCAGGGTGGCCACCTGGTTGAGCGGCGAGGGCGTCCCATAGTAGTCCACGCGGATGTGATCGAGCAGGCTCAAGGTAGCGCGGCCGGTGCGAATGGTGGCCGCTTCGTGCTGCAGGTCGCCGATGGCCTTCTCCATACGCGCTTTGACATTGTTCTCGACATCCTTGATCGACTGAAAAGCCGGCCCGGACGGGGCGGCGGTATGTTCGGTTTTCATAAGTGGCCTAGTGAATGAGCGTACCGACGGGCTCGCCCATCGACATACGCATTATATTGCCGCTGGTGTTCAAATTAAAAACGAGAATCGGAAGTTGGTTGTCCCGGCACATAGCGATGGAAGTGGCATCCATGACCGCCAGCGACTTGGATAGCACTTCCAGGTACGAAATTTCACGGTACATCACGGCGTCGGGGAACCGCAAGGGGTCCTTATCGTAGACGCCATCCACGCGGGTGGCTTTGGCGATCACCTCGGCGCGGATTTCCAGCGCGCGCAGGGTGGCGGCAGTGTCGGTGGAGAAGTACGGATTCGAGGTGCCGCCGGCGAAGACGCAGACGCGCCCCTTTTCCAGATGGCGCAGGGCGCGGCGGCGGATGTAGGGCTCGGCCACTTCGTGCATCTCGATGGCGCTCATCACCCGGGTATGCACGCCGATTTGTTCGAGGGCGTCCTGCAGGGACAGGGAATTGATGACGGTGGCGAGCATGCCCATGTGGTCGGCGGTGACGCGATCCATGTTTTGGGCGGCCGCCTTTACGCCGCGAAAAATATTGCCGCCGCCCACCACCAGGCCGATCTGAACGCCGGTGGCGGCTACCGCGGCCACTTCCGCGGCCAACTCCTTGACCCGGGCGGCGTCGATGCCGAAAGGGGCGCCTCCGGCCAGCGCTTCGCCCGAGAGCTTGAGCAGGATTCGCTTATACTGCGACACTGTCTTCGGGCGGCCCTTCGGCGCCGGATTCGATCGCGGCTATGTCGCCCACCTTATAGCGGATGAAGCGCGAAACGCCGATGTTCTCGCCGAGCTTGGAGATCTTGGTCTTGATCAACTGGCCGACGGTGAGGCTAGCTTCCTTGACGAAGGGCTGCTCGAGAAGGCAGACCTCTTCGTAGAACTTCGCCAGGCGCCCTTCGACGATGCGGTCGATCACGTTGGCGGGTTTGCCTTCGAAGGCGGCGCGCCCCCGCTGGATGTCGCGCTCCTTATCGAGCGCGTCGCCGGGGACATCCTCCTTGCGGATGTACTTGGGGTCGGCGGCGGCGATGTGCATGGCGATATCGTGCACCAGTTCCTGGAAATCGGCGGTGCGCGCCACGAAATCGGACTCGCAGTTGACTTCCACCAGGACGCCAAGCTGGCCCCCGGAATGGATGTAGCTGCCGATCAATCCCTGCTTGGTGACCCGCGTGGACTTCTTGTGCGCGGAGGCGATGCCACGCTTCCGCAGAATGACTTCCGCGTTGCCGATGTCGCCGTTGGCCTCCACCAGGGCGCTCTTGCATTCCATCATGCCGGCGCCGGTGCGGTCACGGAGTTGCTTTACGAGTTGAGCGGTGATTTCCGCCATAGTGATTTATCAACCTAAGAAAAAGAAATGGAACCACAGATGGACACGGATGCACACGGACAAAAACCGTTCTTATCTGTGTGCATCTGTGTCCATCTGTGGTTGCTGTTTTTAGTGGCCGCTCTCGGTGACCACGGCTTCGGCCACAGGTTCGGCGGTTTCCGAGGCGGGGCCTTTACGCGGCGACATCGGCGGTTCGTCTTCCATTAGAGACTCCGCCATGATCTTTTCGGCGTATTTCGGGTCCACGTATTCGGTGTATTCGGGCACCTCTTCGACCGGCGTTTCATCGGTCACCAGCTTCTCGGAGGTAAATTCCTGCTCGCTGGCGAGGGCGCGGCCTTCCACCACCGAGTCCGCGATCTTGCTGGCGAACAGACGAATGGCGCGCAACGCGTCGTCGTTGCCCGGTATGACGTAGTCCACCTCGTCGGGATCGCAGTTAGTGTCCACGATGGCTACCACCGGGATGCCCAAACGTCGCGCTTCCTTGACCGCGATAGCCTCTTTATTCGAGTCGATCACAAACAGTAGATCGGGCAAGCCGGGCATATCCTTGATGCCCTGCAGGTTCGAATCGAGGTGCTTGCGCTCACGCTCCAGGCGGATGATTTCCTTTTTGGGACGGCCGGTGTAACCGCCTTCCACGTTGGCCATGCCCTCCAGTTCCTTAAGCCGCTTGATGGACTTTTGGACGGTGGCCATGTTGGTGAGCAGTCCGCCCAACCAGCGCTGATTCACGAAAAACATCTGGCAGCGGCGGGCTTCCTCGGCGATGGCTTCCTGG
Source organism: Bryobacteraceae bacterium (assembly GCA_049520215.1). GTDB lineage: Bacteria > Acidobacteriota > Terriglobia > Bryobacterales > Bryobacteraceae > Bog-159. The sequence continues at coordinate 2,853 of JBEKPZ010000011.1, forward strand.
GCCTGCCGCTTGGTTCCCACGAAGAGCACATTCTTGCCCTGGGAGGCCATTTCGCCCACGAAGCGGGCCGCGTCCTTGAACATCTTCAAGGTTTTTTGCAGGTCGATTATGTAAATTCCGTTGCGTTCGCCGAAGATGTATTCTTTCATCTTCGGATTCCAGCGCTTGGTCTGGTGCCCGAAGTGAACACCGGCTTCGAGCAATTCCTTCATCGATATTGCGGGCGTAGACTACCTCCTGATTTATCCGTGCCAAAGCCACGCGCGCGATCCAAAGCGAGATTTGCGCACGGGACCCCGGCACACCAACTACAATCGACAGACATTACCGTTTGGAGAACTGGAAGCGCTTGCGCGCGCCCTTTTGGCCGTACTTCTTGCGCTCGTGCTGGCGCGGGTCGCGGGTCAGAAAGCCGAGCTTCTTGAGCCGGGACCGTAGCTCCACGTTGAACTCGCACAGCGCGCGCGCGATGCCATGACGGGCGGCGCCGGCCTGACCGGAAATCCCACCGCCCGCGATGCGCATCAGGATATCGAACTTGTCGACCGTTTCGGTCGCCAGCAGCGGCTGGCGCACGGAGGCGCGGGCGGCTTCGGTGGAGAAGTAGTTCTCGAAGGATCTTCCGTTGATGGTGAAATCCCCTTTGCCGGGCCGAAGAATCACACGAGCCACCGATTCCTTACGGCGGCCGGTACCAATATATTGAACGATGCTTGCTGCCACTAAATAAACCTTTCGCTATTTATGAGCGTTCTTGAGAGCCATGGCCGTGGGTTTCTGCGCCGCGTGCGGATGCTTGTCACCCGCGTAGACCTTCAGCTTGCGGTACATCTGCTTGCCCAGCTTGGTCTTGGGGAGCATGCCCTGGATGGCTTCTTCCACCATGCGGGCGGGCCGCGTAGCGCGCACGCGCCGCGCGCTGGTTTCCACCAGCCCGCCGGGATAACCCGTAAAATGCCGGTAGACTTTGTTCTCGTCTTTCCGGCCGGTAAGCCGCACTTTGGCGGCGTTGACCACCACAACGTGATCGCCTGTGTCCAGAAAAGGGGTGAAAATCGCCTTATGCTTGCCCATCAAAAGCATGGCAGCTTTGCTGGCGAGTTTGCCGAGAACTACATCTTCGGCATCCAGCACATGCCACTGGCGAACAATCCCGTTCTTGGAGGGGAACTCGGTACTCATTGACACACGTCTCCACTTCGTCGCTTCAAACTATTTAGATTACCGGGCCGGGGGGTAGAATGTCAAATGCTATGGGTGACCGGTGCTCGCCGGGGCTGGGGGGGTCTTCATCGGCTCGGTGCGGGACCAGATGGCTTGGCGGATCGCGGACCGTACGTCAATCCGCGCGCGGGGTCCGCACAAGCCGCAACCCCGGCCAGGCGGCGGGGCAGGGCAGAGGCGTCCTTCGATCATTCACCGCCCGTAAATGGCTACGCGCTGGAACAGCGATTTGCGCGTGCCATCGGATGGCGACATCGACGATGCCTGCCCCGCCATAACCGCTACCCTAGTTACGGCTGGCGTCGTTCGGCACCGCCAGGTACGCGTGAACGTTAAAGCTGCTGTCGAACGCGAAGCCGATGATCTCACCTGCAGCATTGATGGAACATGCGGTGGCCAGATCCAAGGGAGAACCGGCGGGGACGAGTGTGTTCAGGTCGATCAATTCCTGGCCCTGCCGCAGAAACGCTCGGGGGTTGAAACTGGCGTCTAGCGACGTGCCGACGACCTGGCCGATGTCGTTAATGCCCACGGCGGCGCTACTCACATCTCCCTGGAGCGTCCCCAGATCCTGCATGCCTGTCTCGTGCGTCCACAGGAACGCATGAAAGCTGGCGTCCCCCTGCAAGTCTGAACTACCGATCACCTGGCCATGGTTGTTGAGGTTGAGCGCCATGATTCCGTCTCCGTGTCCCGTCCCTCCCAAACTGCCGAGGTCGATGGCTTTGCCGCCTTCCCAAAGCAGGGCGTGCAGAGGCTGGAGATTGGTCAGCCAAATGGGGTTAAAGGCGGCGCATACGCCGGATCCACCGGCCGCCTGGCCGGAGTCGTTGATGGCGTGAGCGTTGCCGTCCGGGTCGCCCGGATACGTGGGAAGTTCCCGGACATCTCCGATTTGCCAGACCACCGGCTTGAACTCGAGTTTTTGCGGACCGCCGGATGGGCACGTCGAGTCCGGCGTGTTATTCTCCGCCATCCCGGCCGCTTCACTCTGGGTGTTGATCTGGTTGGCCACGCCGTTGTTGCCTCCCAGCGTCGGAAGCGGACTCATGACGCCGTTTTGCCACACGAATGCAAGACAGGTAGTGCCGGAAGACGCCAAGCCAAGTGCCGCGAAACCGCAAAAGTCCTCGCCTTGCGGGTCCGGACTGCCGGTTTGGGCTTCACCCACAGCCTGCCCCCGCGCGTTCACGCTGAATGCCTGGCTGTTTTGTCCTTTGAGTCCGGGTTGACCGAGATCAACCACCCGGCCCTTGTACCAAATCTCGGCGCTCAAAATATCGCCGTTTTGCGCCGCGCCGGCGACCAACCCGTTTTTGGTGATGGCGAACGGTTGCCCGTTCAGTCCCACCGTGCCGAGATCGACGACCTTATAGGTTGGCGACTGCGCCATGGCAACCGCGGCGAGCAGGCTGCCCCCCACAATGCTCTTCAAAACCGTTTGTTTGTGTGTCACGTCTGTTCCCTCCACCAGACGATAAGGAAAACGCCCGCGCGAGGTTACAACGCTATCGCGGGCTTGATGTATTATTGGGAATCAGCGCCGGATCATGACGGTCTGTCCTCAGTGCGGTGCGGAGCTCGAAGCCGGAGATCCCGCTGGATTGTGCCCGCGGTGTCTGATCCTGGGCGCTTTCGATAGTTCGCTTGGCGCGGGCGAGTCCGGAACTCAGACCATCGATACGGTGAGAGCGGCGGCTGGCGATGACGATTTCGGCCGTTACCAGATCCTTCGACCTTTAGGCGAAGGGGGCATGGGCACAGTATACCTGGCCGAGCAGCGTGAACCCATTCGCCGCCGGGTAGCCCTCAAGGTAGTAAAGCTCGGCATGGACACCGGCCAGGTACTCGCCCGCTTCGCCAACGAGCGTCAGGCGCTGGCGATGATGGACCACCCGAATATCGCACGGATCTTCGACGCTGGCGCCACGCCCAAGGGCCGGCCTTACTTCGTCATGGAGTACATCGAAGGCGTACCCATCACGCAGTACTGCGACCGCAACCGGATCGCAATCGGCCAACGATTGGAACTTTTTCTCGCGGTGTGCCGCGCCGTTCAGCACGCGCACCAGAAAGGCGTGATCCACCGCGACCTGAAGCCCTCGAATGTGCTGGTGATGGAGCAGGAGGGCGCGCCTATTCCGAAAGTGATTGATTTCGGCATCGCCAAGGCCACCGACCAATGGGCCGCGGAGACTACTCTGCTCACACAATTCGGCCAGATGGTGGGCACACCGGAGTACGCCAGTCCGGAGCAAGCCGAAGTGACCACCGGAGATGTGGATGCGAGCTCCGATGTGTATTCGCTCGGGGTGCTCCTGTACGAGCTGTTGATCGGCACTGTCCCTTACGACGCGGCCAGAATGCGGCAGGCAGGCTTAACCGAGATGCTTCGCATCATCCGCGAAGAAGAGGCCCCGCCGCTTTCGCGAAAGCTGACGACGATGGGCACGGCATCGGCCGACATTGCCGCGCGCCGCCAGACGGACCCGGCCTCTCTGCGCCGCCTCGTGGATGGCGACCTGAACAGGATCGCGATGAAGGCTCTGGAAAAAGTGCGGGCACGGCGATACGCTTCGGCGACCGAGTTGGCAGCCGATATACAGAGATTCACCGAGCATCGGCCGGTGCTGGCGTCTCCGCCGGGCGCGCTATACCGGGCGCGCAAGTTTCTTCGCAGGCACAAGCCGGCCGTTTTCGGAGCCGCTGCCGGGCTCGCGTTCATCGTGTTGAGCGGAGTAACGATCTGGTCGCTTGCGCGCCGTGACTCCCCGCCGAAACCCAGGGCGACAGGCAAGGGCGCGGTTGTTCTCGGCGATTTCGCGAATGCCACGGGGGATCCGGCATTCGACGGTACGCTTCGCCAGATGATGGCGGGGGAACTGGGGAAGTCGCCCTACCTCAGCGTGCTTTCGGATGCGCGCATGAGCGAGACACTGCGCCTGATGGTCCGGGCCCCGGATGCCAAGCTTACCCCGGCTGTTGCGTCCGAAATCTGCGAGAGGACGGGAAGTTCCGCAGTCGTGGAGGGCTCGATTACAAGCCTCGGAAGCGAGTACGTGTTGAGCTTGCGCGCCAGGAATTGCCGAACCGGAGATCTTCTGGACGAAGAGCAGGCGTCCGCGGCCAAGAAAGAGGAGGTGTTCCAGACGCTGGACCAAATGGCAAGCCGGTTCCGGACCCGGGCAGGGAAATCGGTTCCACCCGCGAACAAGGTGCCGACGGAGCCGACCGATGTAACCACGCCTTCGCTCGAGGCATGGAGGTCCTTCAGCGCGGTAATGAAGGCGAACCCAGGTAACGCAGTTTCAACGGAAAACCTCTCATTGCTGAAGCGGGCCATCGAGCTCGATCCCAAATTTGCGATGGCTTATGCTTACCTGGGCCGGATGTATGACGGCCTCGGCGAATCCGAAACAGCAGCCCAGGATATGGCCAAAGCCTATGAGCTTCGGGATAGTGTCAGCGATCGGGAAAACTATTTCATCACTTTCAACTACCGCCGGCAGGTAACCAGAAATCTGGAACTGGCGCGACAGACCCTGGAATCGTGGGCGCAAAAATATCCCAGGGATATCGACGCTCACGGACTGATGTCAGGCTTTACGTCCCAGGGCGTTGGACGCTACGAGAAGGCGGTAGAAGCAGGTCAAAAGGCGATCGAACTCGCCCCGGATTTTTCTGTCGGCTACGGAAATATTGCTTGGGCCTACGTCTACCAGAACCGCCTGTCGGAAGCCGAGGGAGTGCTGCGTAAGGCATCGGAACGTAGGATCGAAATCATTCCCTTTTCACTATGCCGGTACTTTATCGCCTTTGTAAGGGGCGACCAGGCGGCGATGGAAAGGGAAATGACTCAACGTCGGGCAAGATTGGAAGCCCAGGGATTGTTCGAGCACCAGGAAGCTCTGACCTTGGCGTATCGGGGGCGCCTGAAAGAAGCGGCCCGGCTATCGGACCTGGCCGTGACCTTAGCTCGGCAGGGCGGCTTTCGCGAACGGGCCGCCCAGTTTGAAGGCGCTCGTGCGGCGTGGAACGCGCTGTTTGGGATGCTCGCGGAGGGGCAAAAGAGCGCGGCAGCGGCGTTGTCGCTCTTCCGAAGCAGGGACGCCGATTATGGACCTGCCTTTGCGCTGGCGCTGCTGCGCGAGTCCGCGCAAGCTCACAAGATCGAGGCGGACCTCGAAAAGCGCTACCCGGAGGATACATGCGTCCAGTTCAGTTACCTGCCCGCACTGCGGGCGCTCGAAGCTCTCGACCAGGGAGACCCGGCAAAAGCGCTCGAAAAGACACAGCCGGCGGCTCCGTACGAACTTGCTGTTCCAGGCACAGCGTACTACACTGGCGCGTTCTTCGGAGCTATGTATCCGGTCTACGTGCGTGGCCTGGCTTACTCCCGAATGGGCCGCCATCGCGAGGCAACGGCTGAGTTTCAAAAAACTCTCGATCATCCGGGAATCATGCTGAACGATCCGATGGGACCAATGGCGCGTCTCCAATTGGCCAGAGCGTTGTCCGCTTCCGGAGATCGCGCGAAATCGGCCGCCGTCTACAAGGATCTCCTCGCTCTCTGGAAGAATGCCGATCCCGAAATTCCGGTTGTGCAAGAGGCCAAGGCTGAGTCCGCCAAACAACCATAATTGCGTGTAACTTTGCGACCCGGATTTCCTTATCCTGTTTAGCGGAACGATCGTGAGGTTAATATCATGACGAACGGCCAGACCATGCACACACTGCCGGGGCCATCCCAGTTTCCGACGACGCGGTGGACCCTGGTGGTCGCTGCCGGCGATCCACAGCGAAAGGAGGCGCGGTCCGCTCTGGTTTCCCTGTGTGAGAACTACTGGTATCCCTTGTATGCCTATCTGCGACGGCGCGGCTATCCGACAGATCAGGCGCAGGATCTCACGCAGGAGTTCTTCGTGCGCGTGCTGGAGGGGCGATATCTCGATCGCGCCGACCCGGAAAAGGGCCGTTTTCGATCGTTTATTCTGACTTCCTTGAAATTCTTTGTGGCCGACGAAGAAGACCGCCAGCGCGCGCGCAAACGCGGCGGCGGGGCGCTTGTGCCGCTTGAATTCTCGTCCGGCGAAGAGCGCTACCAACGCGAGCCCGCGCACGATGAAACGCCGGAGCGGATCTTCGAACGGCGCTGGGCGCTTTCGATGCTCGACCGAGTCGTTGAGAGATTGCGGAACGAGTTCGTGCATCACGGCCACGCGGAGCATTTCGAACGGTTGAAGGTGTTCCTTCTCGGGCAGTCTGACGCACCGTACGCCGCGCTGGCACGCGAAATGAACACGTCAGAAGGAGCGCTCAAAGTGGCCGTTCACAGGCTTCGCAAGCGGTATCGCGAACTCTTTCGCCAGGAAATCGCGGATACTGTCGCCGATCCCGCCGAAGTGGAGTCCGAACTCCGGTTTCTGGCGGCCGTGCTGGCGAGGAAGTAGCGGCCGGCCGCCCTAGTGCCGGCGCCAAACTCCATCACCATGAAATCGATGCCGTTGGCTGGTCGATATCGTGGATGATGACGATGTTGGGGTGGTTCAGCGACGAGGCGGATTTGGCCTCCTGAATGAAGCGCTGCTTGCGCGATTCTTCTTTCAGTGCTCGGGGTGCAGAATCTTGATGCAGACGAAGCGGTCAAGGCGCAGGTCGCGCGCCTTGTAGACTACACCCATCCCGCCTTCGCCGAGCTTCTCGACGATCTGGTAATGAGAGATGGTCGCACCGATTATTTGGTCCTGCCACACCGAAGCCTGCCAACGGGCGACGCAAGGTCGAGGGGAAGGGCCGATTCACAATCGGCCTGCAGGTTGGCAACGTTGGCAACCTGCTCCACAGCTTCAGAGTCAATTCGTTGTGGTCAGTTTGTGCTCGATGGCGAATTTGACCAGTCCCACCAGATCGTGAATGTTGAGCTTGCGCATCAGGCTGGCGCGGTACGTGTCCACCGTCTTGGGGCTGATATCCAGCAGGTTGGCAATCTCCTTGGCGCGCAGACCGTTTACCAGGTGAAAGAATACATCGTGCTCGCGCCGGCTGAGATGCGCTACAGGATCGTCCTCGCGCGTCTCGCGCGAGGATGGAAACAGGCCCGCGACTTTCAGCAGCGGCGACATGTACACGCCGCCGTCGCGGATGTAGTTGATGGCGTCGGTCAAATGGCGGGGATCCCCGTCCTTCAACAGGTAGGCGTCGACGCCGGCCTTCAAGGCCTCGCGGATGGCGCTCTCCTCGCGGCTGATGGTAAGGATGATGCAACGCGTCGGAATCTCGGCTTCGCGGACCTTGCGTACCACCTCCACGCCCGAAAGCTTGGGCATGTTCAAGTCGAGCAGAGCGAAGTCCGGCTTGAGCGCGCGAATGGTCTCCAGGGCCGCCAGGCCGTCGGCGCACTGCCCGACCACCTGCAGGTCGCGGCTCTGGCAAACTAGCATCAGGCCTTCGCGAATGATGGCTTGGTCCTCCGCGATCACGACCGTCGTTTGTTTGTGGTTATTCATGGATCACCGGAAAAGAAATGGTCAATTGGGCTCCTTCGGGAGTGCTTTCCGCCTGCAGATCACCGCCAAGCTGGCGCGCCAGATCGCGCATGGAACGCAAACCGATGCCGGCGGATGCCGCCGGGGTGCGAAAACCGGATCCGTCGTCGGCCACCTGGAGCGCGAGGCGACCGCCCTCCTGGACGAGGGACATGCGCACGCGGCGGGCGTCGGCATGCTGAATGACGTTGGAGATGCCCTCCTGCGCCACCAGATAAATGGCGCGGCGCACCTCCGGCGGCGGCTCGGCGGAAAGCTCGCACAGATCCAGCGAAGCCGCGAACTTCTCGGCTATTCCCGAACCTTCCCAGAGACTGCGCAGAGCTTCCACCAGCGGTTGCGCTTGCCAGTCCGGCACATACAGGCGCCGCGAGACTCCTCGCACCTGCTCCAAAGCAGTGTCGGCCAGCGCCCGAATCCGGTTGAGGCTTTTGCGGACCGGCTCCGGCGGATCCGGCAGCGCGGCTTCTAGCAGGCCGGCGTGGACATGGATGGCGGCCAACGCCTGTCCCACTCCGGTGTGCAACTCGCGGCCCAGTCTCTGGCGCTCCGAGGCAATCGAATCTGCCAGTATGGCTCCCATTGTTTTCGGTGCGCCGAGGGCACGTGCGTGCAAGTCGCGCTCCGCTTCGAGCAGACGATAATAACTGCGCGAGGCCCAGTGCTGCATGAACGCCAAATGCTGCAGCTCCCGGCTGGAGAGCAGAGGGTCCGCGGCTGCCGGCCCGGCGTCCACCAGCGCCATTTGCTTTAGCCGGCTTACACTATCGCCTGAGCTGTTCTCGAAAAACCCCGATGCCAAAATGGTCGATCCTTCCTATTTTCGGGCGTGCGCTAAAGGAATAGCCTTACCCAGAATGACAAGTAAGATAAGCCGGCGCAATCCCATGTGTACTTAGTACCTCAGTGAACTTCTTAGTACTTGCTGCGCTAAGTTCAGAGGATTAACTTAAGAGTGTCCGGTATTTCTATATTTTCTAATGTTCTTGCAGCGATTAGCAGTGTTGCTCGGAGGTTTCGCCGCGGGTGCGGTTGTCCGGCGTTGGCAGGCGCAGGATACGGCAGCCTCACAGCGTTCGCTCAACCGGCTCTCCAGAGAGTGGAAGGCTCAGGTGCGGGCGCACGACCACAGGCTCAATCGGCTGGAAGCGCGATCCGACGCGCATGAAACCAAGCTGAAGGGGATGCCATCCACGGCGCAAATTGTTTCGGCCATGGACGAGTTACTGGCCCACGCGATGTCGGGACTGGACGGACGTTTGACGGCGCAGGCGCGGTCCATTGAGACATTGCAGACGACAGTTTCCCAGACCGATGAGCTGCTGGAACGGGTATTGGAATCGTTGGACACGTTGCAGGACGCGCCAGCCAAAGAGCGGGGCTGAAGCCCCGCGCGGGCTAAAGCCCGCCCTCCGGTCGCGCCAACAAGCGCTGCAGATTGCCGCCCAGAATCATACCGGCATGCTCCGCGGAGATCTCCATCGCACACAGAGTTTGTATCTGCGCCTGAAAAATCTGCGCGTGCCATCCGCGCGGAAAGAACGACGAGTCGGAGCCGAACAACAACCGGTGCGGGCCAGCCACCTCCAGCGCCTGGCGAAAAACATCCGCGAGATCGAGCCCGCCGGGTTGATAGCGCGTCCAACTGTTGCTGCTGGAAGTGTCCAGGTAAACGTTGGGGCACAGGTCGCAGAGCATGAGAGTCTCGCGAAAGTAACCCGCGCCGAAATGTGGGATCACGAAATTCACGCTGGGGAACTCCATGGCGACGGCGTGCAGGTCGAGCGGATTGGAATAGCGCATGTCGAACCGCGAAGCAAGCCCCAGCCTTCGCCGCACGCCCACGGTGAGGACGCCGCAATGCACGAAGACGATGGTGCCGGGATGCGCGGCGGCGGCTTCGAAGACCGGGCGCACGCGCGAGTCCGCTACCGGGTAACGATGCATGGCGGGAAACAGACAAACGCCTTGGATGCGGCCGCCGGCCAGGGCTTTTTGTACGCGTTCCACGCCGTCGGGCGCCACGGGATTGGCCATGAAGAAGCCCCAGAAGCGGTCCGGATGGAGTTGGACGGCCGCGGCCACCGAGTCTTCGTCTCCCGGGATGCTGGCGATGAGCGCGGCCTTGGCCACGCTATAGTCGTCCAGTTCCTGTTTCCAGCTTGCCGCGAGATCTTCGCAAGAAGGGGGGATGCGCCAGTCCAGCGTGCGGCCTATTTCGGCGACGGTCTGGCCGCTTTCGGCCGCCAGCCGCGCGAAAAACGCGGGCGAGAAAAAGTGAACGTGCGCGTCACAGACGGCGAAATCACCCCAGGGAGTTAGCATCGGGCTTATTCCAGTGCATGACGCCGGCCGCCAAAGCCATTTGGGTGACGCCGGCCACGTTGTTGACGCCCAGTTTCTTCATCAGCATCTTGCGGTAACCGCGCACCGTCTGCAGGCCCAGATCGAGCAGCACCGCGATGTCCTTGCTGGTCTTACCTTCGGCGACCAGGCGCAGCACCTGCAATTCGCGCGGCGAGAGCGTGTCCAACGGGGTCCGGCTGCTGGTGGTCCGCAGATCGCCGCTCTGGATACGGGTCAACAGGCTGTCGGAAACCTGCGAGCTGAGGTACGACCCACCGCGGGCCACGATGCGGAGGGCGTCGATCAGATCCGCCGACGAGGCCCGCTTGAGCACGAAAGCGCGCGCGCCCGAACGGATGGCGGTCACCACCGAATTCTCATCGTCGTATATCGAAAGCATCACCACGCGGGTCTGCGGCGCGTAGCGCAGGATCTCGATGGTGGCTTCGATGCCGTTCAGACCCGGCAGGCCGATATCCATCACCACCAGGTCGGGACGAGACTTCTTGCAGAAGCGCACTGCCTCGGCGCCGTTGTCGGCCTCGCCGACCACGCGGAATTCGGCGGTGCGCTCGAGAATCGCGCGCAGGCCGTCGCGCATCATCTTATGGTCGTCCACCAGCAGGATGTCGTATGCCATAGTATCTCAATCGCCCATGCGGACCGCTCGCGGCTCGGTAGCGGTGCGGCAAAGGGCACGGACCACGTTTCCCGTATCCGGCGCGCTCTCTATTTGCAACTCGATGCCCGCCCGATCCGCGAAATAACGCATCACCAGAAACTCCAACCCTCCTCCCTGCAGAGCGTGGTCCGCATCGAATCCCGGCCCGTTATCCCGAATCTCCAGCGCAGGTCCACTCCGCAACGACTTTAGCAATATCTCGATGGTCGAGCAACCTGCCCGCTGCGCCGCATAGCCGGCCGCTTCCTGCGCGATGCGGTACAGGGCGGCCGCGGTTTCGGGCTCGGGTTGCGCCGTGGCGTCCGCGAGCACGCGCAGATTTCCTTTGAAATCCGCGCGCAGATGCCCCGCCAGGAGGTCCAAGGCGGCCCGTAATCCGATGCGCTCGGCGACCGCCGGGTTCAACTCGCGGTTGATGTCGCGGACCAGCCCCATCAGGGCCTCCAGCATACCCTGGATTTCGCCGATGCGCTGGGGAATGGGAAGCGCGCTGTCCGCCAGGTCCATGCGCAAGAGGTCGAGTTGCAAGCCAGCGGCGCTCAAACTCTGTCCGACGTAATCGTGCAGGAGGTGAGAGAGCCGCGCGCGATCGATTTCCAGGGCTTCCAGCGCGCGCAGCACGATGGCGGCCTCGGGCATCTCGTGGGCCATGCATCCGGCAAAAGCGACTTCGCCTTGCGGCAAATGGACGGGGAACATGGCGATGGAAAAGGCAGGAGCGCCTTCGCCGAAGCGGCCGGAGGCGGCCAGCGTCTCGCCCTGGAAGACGCGATCCAGGCGGCCGATCCACAACGAGCGCGCCGGCGGCACGGACAGATCGGTGAAGTTCAGGCTCTCCAACTCCGCGGCTGCGGGGCCGAACACGCGCACAGCGTCGCCATAGACGGCATGGAATGTCCCCGCGCGGTCGAGCAACCAGGCGCAGCCGGGACTCTGGCGGAGCAGCATCTCGCACAGCGTGGCGGCGGGTAGCGGTTTGGCGGGGGCAGGTGTCATGGCGATGCGCGCCAACTTCGTGGCGCACCTACGTAAGCGCATAATTCTAGCAGGGTGTGGAGGGTGGCGTCACTCTGAGTCACGGCATCCGGAAGCTTTCCATCCCGTCGACCCTGCCAAGACCAGCTTCCAAGCTGCAAGGAAGTACTGAACGGCTTCGTTCAGTGCATCCCGCTGGGCGAGACTTGTCCCGTCAAGACTCTAGCGTGCGCCACACGCGCGCAGGGCGGCGGCCACCTGCTCGATTGCGCGGCGGCCCGGGCTGAGCACTCCGCCGAGAGAAAAAAATGGGTGGATCATGCCGCTGTATCTGGTCGAAGCGACTTCGACTCCCGCCTCGGCGAGGCGTTTGGCGTAGGCTTCGCCCTCGTCCCGCAGCGGGTCGCATTCGGCCGTAATGACCAGGGCCGGCGGCAAGCCGCGCAGGTCCGGCGCAAGCAGGGGCGACGCGTAGGGGCTTTGCGCATCCTCGATGCGCGCCAGGTAGTGGCCGCGAAACCACTCCATCTCCGCGCGGGTGAGATAGTAGCCTTCGGCAAACTCCAGGTAGGAGGGAGTATCGAAGGACGCCAGGTTCGTCACCGGATACACCAGCACCTGCAAAGCGAGAGGCGGACCGCCTTCGTCGCGGGACTTCAAGCACATCACGGTGGAGAGGTTGCCGCCGGCACTGTCTCCGCCCACCGCGATGCGGCGCGGGTCCACGGCCAGGCGCGCGGCGTTGGCCGCCACCCACCCCGTGGCGGCGTAACAATCGTCGACCGCGGCCGGAAACTTATACTCGGGCGAAAGGCGGTAATCCACGGCCACCACCACGGCTCCGGCCTGGCGTGCGATTGCCCGGCAGGCGACGTCGTGGGTATCCAGATCGCAGACCACCCAGCCTCCGCCGTGGAAGTACACCAGACAGGGAAACGGCCCCTGGGCAGCGGGAGTATAAATGCGAATCGGGATGGGGCGTTCCGGGTGCGGAATCTCTAGATCCTGCACGCGGCCGACCTCCTCCGGCTGGCCGGCGACGCCCTTCAGGCCATCCAGGGCGGCCTGGCGGGCTTCCCCCGGCGATAGCGTTTCGATGGCGGGCCCGCCCTCCGCCTCGATTGCCTCCAGCAGCGCGCGGACTTCCGGATAGAGCTTATTCCTGATCATTTGGGTTTAATTCGTTCGAGAACGTAGCGTAGCAGGATACAGCGCGCCGCGGCTCAGGGGAACACTCGCTTGCTGGTCGCGGGCAATTGCGGTAGGCTTATCAAATCGACTCAAATGCAAAAGAAATCACATCGATTTTGACCGGTTAATCTTTTGGATTTTTCGGCGGTCGGGGTAAGCATCGCGGCGCGCATGGCGGAGACAGACGGCACGGAACACGTGGAACTGGCTGGCGAACTGGCGGAGGCGCGCCGCAGCTTGACGGAGTTGCGCCATGACCAGCGGCTCTACCGAGAGTTGTTCGAAGACAGCCTGGGCCTGATGTGCGTCCACGACCTGGATGGCGTTCTGCTGAATGTCAATCCGGCCGCGGCCCAGTCCCTCGGTTTCCGGCCGGACGAGGGCGTTGGCGTGAACATGAAGCGCTTTCTGGCGCCGCCGATTCAGCACCTCTTCGACGCCTACCTGGATCGCATCCGGCGCAATCGAAGCGATGCGGGACTGATGCGTTTGGTGGCCCGGGACGGCGGCGAGCGTATCTGGCTTTACCGGAACGTGCTCTATGAGGAGACTGGCACGCCGCCGCGGGTGCTGGGCCACGCCCAGGACATCACGGAGCGGGTGCGCGCCGAAGAGGCGTTGAAGGAGAGCGAGCGGCGCTTCCGCACAATGGCCGATACGGCGCCCGTTTTCATTTGGATGTGCGACACCGGGGGCGAGTGCCTGTTCGTGAATAAAGCCTGGTTGGACTTCTCGGGCCGGACGCTGGAACAGGAACTCGGCCGCGGCTGGGCGGAAGATCTGCATCCCGAGGATCGGGAACGCGGCCTGGCGGATTTCACGACGGCCGTCGCCCGGCGCGAGACCTTCCGGGCAGAGTATCGCATGCGCCGCGCGGACGGCGAATACCGGTGGATTCTGGACACCGGGACGCCGCGTTTCAATTCCGACGGCCAATACGCCGGCTACATCGGCTCCTGCGTGGATGTGACCGAGGCCAGGCAGGATCGGGAAGCCCTCCGTATCGCGCGCGACGAACTGGCTGTCCGCGTGGCGGAGCGCACCGCCGAACTGCTGCGGGCCAACGAAGCCTTGCGGCAATCCGAACAGCATTATCAGGTGCTGACAAATCTGGCGCCGGTCGGCATTTTTCGCACGGACGTCAACGGACGTTGCGTTTACCTCAATGACCGGGCCTGCCAGATTTGCGGTATCAACCTGGAGGAAGGGGGCCAGGGGCGTTGGGACCGCATTCTCGAAGCGGACGATCGGGTCCGGCTCGCGGAGGAATGGCGAAAGGTGGTGGCGGGCAGCGGGCCCGGTTCGCTCGAGCACCGCATTGTACGGCGCGACGCTTCGACGGTCTGGGCTCTGACTCACTTTGCGGCTGAAAGAGGCTCCCGGGGAGAGATTACCGGATGCATCGGAACGGTGGCGGACATCAGCGACCGGAAGCGGGCGGAGGAGGAGACCCGGAAACTGGAAGCGCAGGTGCAACATGCACAACGGCTGCAAAGCCTCGGCATTCTGGCGGGCGGCTTGGCGCACGATTTCAACAATCTGCTCACCATCATTTTAGGGAATGCGCGGATTGCCTTGTTGGACCTGCCACCGGCATCGCCGGCAGTGGAGCGTTTGGCCGAGATCGAGACGGCCACCAGCCGGGCAGCGGAGTTGACCAACCAGATGCTGGCGTATTCGGGCAAGGGCAGGTTTACGTTGCAGGCCGTGAACCTGTCGCGGCTGGCGGAGGAGATCGCGCACCTGCTGCAGGCGGTCATCTCAAGAAAGACGGCTATCCAATTCAACCTGGCGGACGATCTGCCGGCGATCGACGCCGACCCCGCGCAGATCCGCCAGATCGTGATGAACCTGATCACCAATGCGGCGGAAGCGATCGGCGAGGGGGGTGGGGCGATCCAGGTTTCGACCGGCGTGGTGGACGCCGATCTGACCTATCTCTCCGGCACGTATTTCGACGACCATCTGCTGGCGGGACGCTACGTGTATCTAGAGGTGGCGGACACGGGATGCGGCATGAGTCCGGAAACGCAGACGAGGATTTTCGATCCATTCTTCACCACCAAATTCACCGGGCGGGGACTGGGGTTGGCCGCGGCGATCGGCATCGTGCGGGCGCATCGCGGCGCGCTCAAAGTGACCAGCCAGCCGGGCCTGGGCTCCACGTTCCGGCTGTTGTTTCCCGGCACGGACAAGAAAGCGGAGGTGCGCGTGGCAGAGCCCTCGGGACGGGTATGGCGGGGTCGCGGAACGGTTCTGGTGGTGGACGACGAATCCGGTGTGCGCGATCTGGCGCGCGCGATTCTGGAGAGCGCCGGTTTTGCGGTTCTCACCGCGTGCGATGGTGGCGACGCCATTCGGGTTTTCCAGCGGCATGCAGGAGAGGTGGTGGCCATTGTGCTCGATCTGACCATGCCCGCGATGACTGGAGAAGAAACCGCCACTGAGTTGCAGCGCATCCGGGCGGGAGTTCCCATCATTCTTTCCAGCGGGTATAGCGAGCAGGAGGTGGCGGGGCGCTTCGCGGGCAAAGGTTTGGCCGGCTTTCTGCAGAAGCCCTATGAACCCGCCGCACTGACCGAGGCGCTGCTGAGGGCGCTGGAGCAGCGGGTGGCCGGGTAGGCGGCCGAGGAGTAAAGAAGTCAGGAGTTAGAAGTCAGCCCAGCCACCGGCGGCGCCGAGATTGAACGTGGATGTGACTTTTGTGGGGCGGGCAATTCTGCCCGCAGCCGGCTTTTAGCCGGCTTGGCCGCCTGAAAGGCGGCTGCGGCCAAGATTGGCCGCCCCACAGCTAGCCTCCTGTGGAATCAGCGGGTTGGAGAGGAGTCGCAGACCAGAAGTCAGATGTGACTTCTCAGAACCACCGGTTCCGCTACGAATTTTGGGCGGGCAATTCTGCCCTGGGTCCCCTTTGGGGACGGCTTCTAGCCGGCTTGGCCGTAGTTTGGTGCGCAGCGGCCTGCGTTTTCGCAGCGGGTTCGAGGGGAGACAGTTTCTCCCGCTAGTGAGGCGCCCCGCCGGACCCAGCCCCACGCGGTTTTTCATCGCGACGGGTCCCCCTATCTTTCGGCCGCGAAGTAGGATATACAACTCTTAATGTCACTTTCGTCCGCGAGACTCGCTATGAAGACATCCAATCGATTCGCAATTTGTATTTTATCCCCGCTGCTGCTGGCTTCCATCGCTTTGGGCCAGCAGGATTATGTCGGCCGCTACGACGTCTACGGCGGATTCATGTATCTGGACAGCCCGGGCCTTAGCCTGGGCGAAAAGGGTTTTCACACGCAGATCGGGCTGAACCCGGCAAAATGGTATTCGTTGGGTTTCGATTTCAGCACGGGAACCGGCGACACAACCCTCACCCCCAGCATGCTGAAGTCTTCCATCGCGCAGCAGATCGGCGCGGCTTTGGCGCCGCTTATTGCGGCGGGGGCGCTGCCCAGCAATTACTCACCGGTAGTGCCCGAGCATTCGACAACGCAGACCTATGCCGCCGGTCCGCAGCTCAACTATCGCCATTTCCGGTGGGTCACGCTATCTATCCACCCCTCCGTGGGCGCCATCCACGAAGAAGCCACCCCTATAGTCGCCAAGCTCGATCCCATCGAAACGCTGCTGGTCTCACAGTTGGCGCCTTCCGGGAAGTTGCAGCAGTGGGTTGGTTTCTACGGCGTCGGGGGTGCCATCGACTTCAATGTAAGCCAGCACTTCGGCCTTCGGGTGACAACGGATCTTGTGCACGATCACTTGTTCGCCAGTCTGGTGAATACGCGCAACACCGTGCGTTTCTCGGTCGGGCCAACTTTCCACATGGGCAAGAATGTAGCCGCCCAGAAGTGAAGGGGCGCGAGGCATGAAGGTTACCTGCCCGCCGTGTCCGCACTTGCGGGCGCGGTCTGGGGCGTACCTTGCGTCCGGGAGGCACTCCCGTGGGGCTGATTCCGTCGCGTGAAGCGCGTCTGGGCGGCCTGAGAGGCCGCCGCAGGCCGAGGGCCAAGCCTACTAAGTTTAACTAATCGGTGTGCTTCCTGATACACTTGGGATACCGCATGCTATCGATCGTCATTCCGATACACAACGAGGAGCCCTCCATCCTGCGTCTATACGACCGGCTCACGGCCGTGTTGGAGCCGCTCCGGCGAGCCTATGAGATTCTGTTCGTCGACGACGCCTCGGCCGACCGCAGCTTCGAGCTGCTGGCGAACCTGGTGGAGACGGATGGTCACTTGAAAGTGATCCGGCTGCGCCGGAACTTCGGCCAGAGCGCAGCACTTTCGGCGGGTTTTCATGAAGCCAAGGGGGACGTGGTCATCGCCATGGATGGCGACCTGCAGCATGCCCCGGAGGATATCCCGGCGCTGCTGGCGAAGATCGACGAAGGCTACGATATCGCCAGCGGCTGGCGCAAAGAGCGGGTGGACAATCCGCTCACGCGCAAGATCCCTTCGCGCATCGCGAACTGGCTGATGGCCAAGGCTTCCGGCATCGACCTGCGCGACTTCGGAACCACTTTCAAGGCTTATCGCGCCGAAGTACTCAAGGACGTGAACCTGTACGGTGAGCTGCACCGCTTCATTCCCGCGCTGGCCAGCTTTTACGGAGCGCGGGTGGCCGAAGTGCCCATCCACAACACGGCGCGCGCGGCGGGCGATTCGCACTACGGAATCGGCCGCACGTTCCGCGTGATGTTTGATATCCTGACCATCAAGTTCCTGTTGAAATACTTCACCCGGCCGATGCACTTTTTCGGGCTCCTGGGCCTGGCGGGAACGGGCCTGGGCGGACTGATTATGGTCTGGCTGGCGTTTCACAAGTTGATGGGCCACGAGTTGATCATGGTGGAGCACGGCCCGCTGATGATCGCCGGCGGCCTGTTGCTTCTGGGCGGACTGATGATGTTCAGCACCGGGCTGATCGGCGAAATGATGATGCGCACGTATTTTGAGAGCCAGGGGCGGCGCATCTACGCCGTGCGCGAGATCGTGACCCGCAAGCAGCGGGGTGTGGCGGGCGGCGCGCGCGGATAATGCGTGGCCGCTCCCTAACGGTCACGGCTCGGTAGCGTCGCGGCCCGGCAACCGATGGCTGCGGCCCCGTTATTTGGGCGCTTGCGCCCGCCTTGTAGTAAACTGGAATTTAATACCAGCAAATCCAAAGCTTGGAGGTTCCATGAAGTACCGCAATGTGGCCTTGCCCGCCCTGGGGATCCTGTTCTGCGCAATCGCCGGTTTTGCGCAAACTTCCTCGATGGAGGGAGATGTCAAGGGTGAAGACGGTTCGCCCCTGAAAGGCGCTCTGATCAAAATCGACCGCGAAGACATCAAGGGTCATTACCAGGTGAAGACCGATAAGAAAGGGCACTATTACTACGGCGGCCTGCCGCTGGGCAAGTACAAGGTTACGCTCGAGGTGGACGGCAAAGACATCGATTATGTCGACAAGGTGCAGACCCATCCGGGCGAACCCCAGGTGAACAACTTCGACATGCAGGCGACGGCGAAGAAGCGGCAAGCCCTGACCCAGGCCGCTCAATCCGGCACCCTCAGCAAAGACCAGGCGCGCAGCATGACGCCGGAGGAGAAGGCCGCCTTCGAAAAGACCAACAAAGAGCGCGCGGCGCTGACGGCCAAGAACAAAGCGCTCAACGAGGCTTTTAACGCGGGCAAGGAGGCCATTAACGCCAAGCAGTTCGACGTGGCCGTCACCCAATTTGCCAAAGCCAGCGAAATGGCGCCCGACCAGCCGGTCATTTGGGCCAATCTGGGCGATGCGGAAATTAACCTGGCCAAAACCAAGACGGGCCCCGAACACGACGACGCCATCAACAAGGGGATGGAAGCGTATCAGAAGACGCTGACGTTGAAGCCGGACGATGCCGGCGTGCATAACAACTACGCCCTGGCGCTCGCAGGGGCCAAGAAGTTCGACGAGGCGCAGGCCGAGCTCGCCAAGGCGGCCCAGCTCGATCCTCCCAGCGCCGGCAAATATTATTACAACCTGGGCGCTTTGCTGGTGAACAACAACCAGAGCGAACCGGCTGGAGCGGCCTTCAAAAAGGCTATCGAGGCCGACCCGAAATATGCCGACGCGCAATATCAATACGGCATCTACCTGATCGGCAAAGCCACGCTGGGCGCCGACGGCAAATACGACCCGGTACCGGGAACGCGCGAAGCTTTCCAAGCGTATCTGGAACTGAAGCCGGATGGGCCGTTCGCGGAATCGTGCAAGGGCATGCTCGCCACACTTTCTGGCGCGGTGGATACGTCGTATCAAAATCCCGCGGCCAAGAAGAAGACGACCAAGAAGAACTAAGGCCGCGGTGGATGCGATAATGATTGCGGGGCGCCGGAAAGAGCGCCCCTTAGCATAATGCGCTTATTGTTCCGCTTCGTTGTCCTGCCTCTGTTAGTGCTGTGGGTGGTGCGCATTATGCTGAGATCCATCTTCGGCGGAATGAACACTCAGGTTGCGCCCAAGCCGGTCCGGCCGGTGCCCACCACGGCTTCGGCGGGCGGCGAGTTGAAGAAAGACCCGGTTTGCGGGACTTATGTCTCAGCGGACACGTCGGTAACCAAACGGATCAACGGCCAGACGGTGCATTTCTGTTCGCCGGCTTGCCGCGACAAGTACCGCGCCGCTTCGTGAAGCGAGGGCGGGCAATCTTGCCCGCAGCCGGCTTTCAGCCGGCCTCTGGCAGCCATCCAATCCCGCGAGTGGCCGACGTGTGCGTCGGCCGCGGTCCAGGGGGACCGCCCCACGAGCGATGCGGGTGCTCGGCAATGACGGTGCCCTACCGGGAGCCGAAGTTGTAGCCCACCCAGACGGTGCCCGCTGTCACCAGATCGCTTCCGAACCCGGGCTGACCCGTGAGGTTCGGCACATAGTGGATGTCGAACTGCGGACGGATGAAAATGTGCTCGGTTACAAACAGCGACACGCCCACACCTGCGTGAACTTGAAAGTGATTCGAGTTCACCACCGGCTGAGCTTGGCTGACGCAGGCGCTCCCCACACAACTGCTTTGCGTGATCGAGAAGCTTGTTTTGGCGCCGCCGACTCCGGCTTGCAACTGCAACGAGACGCGCTTGCTATGCACCGGCTCGTAAACGCCATTGAAATCGTAAAATGTTTGCCGGTAGTCCAGCGGGCCATAGCTGGGGATGTCTATGAATTGGCCCTTCGCGGGCTGGAAACTGACCTCCATTCCAAAGCCGAGGTTCTTCCAGAGGATGGCATCTCCGCCGATGCTCATGAAAACGCCACCCAGACTGGGGGTCGCCGCACACGTGCCCCCGGTGACTATGCTGGAGCTGTTAATGGGTGAGCATTCGGTGAGGGCGGCGTTGTCGAGGCCGTTTGTATTGGCGCTGTCATGCGCGGTCCCGAGCCCCAGCATAATGTCGACAGAGCTCTGGGCGCTGGCGAACGGTACGCAGAGCAACAGAAGGGAGAGAATGGGAAGGTAGCGGCAAATTCGTTTCACGTCAGAAGTTCTCCTCTAAGATTTTTTGGCGGCATCAACAAAACGACTCAATGGCCCTTGGATCATTATCGCGCATTGACGGCGGGTTTGGGTCGTAATACCCTACGACGCCGTTGGAAGGAAAGACGTTTCACGCAAGTGGGCGATCATGTCGTCGCTTACTGATCCAATTCGGCGAAGACTTCGGCGAGCGGCACGCGAATCGGGGACTCCGCCGATTGCAAGATACCGCCGTCCGGCTCCTGAAACCCGCTTTGGGTGCATACGTACGCTTTGCGCGAGACCGGGTCGAGAATCCACACGTTGGGCACGCCGAAGTTAAGGTATTCGTCGACACGTTCCTGCATATCGCGAAGCCGGTCGTCCTTAGAAAGGATTTCGATGCAGATCAGCGGCGGTCGCGTGAACACGGGTTCGATGGGTTGGTCGCGCAGCAGCACGCAAACGTCGGGGATGCGAAAGCGGTGGGGGCTCACGCGGACGCGCTGCTCAACCAGGACCCGGATGTCCCAGTCGCGTTCGCGGTTTCCAAACCAGATCGCCAAGCGTGTTTGCAAATTGCTGTGCGGATATTCTCCCACGTTCCTCTCGCGCACCTCCCCGTCCACGTAGTCGCAGTCGGGCCGGTAGGAGGTCGACAGATATTCTTCGACGGAAACACCTGCAACGCTCGACATCCCTTGTATTGTAGCGCCAACAGTTCACCCCGGCGCTTGCGCTACGGTGTAATATATTCCACATGCACCCGGAGCGAACTGTACTGCTGATCGCTTGCCTGTCCCTGGCGGCCGGCGCCGAACCGGTCAAGTTCAATCGCGATATCCGGCCGATCATGTCGGATACCTGCTTTCGCTGCCACGGGCCCGACAAGCGTGCGCGCATGGCGGGCATGCGTCTCGACCGCCGCGAAGAAGCCCTGAAGGCCACCCCTTCCGGAGCTACCCCAATCATGCCGGGCGATCCGGACAAGAGCGCTATCGTCCAGCGCATCTTTGCCACGGACCCCGCGCGGAGGATGCCGCCGCAATACGCCGAGAAGGTGCTTAGCGACGCGCAGAAGGATACCATCCGCCGCTGGGTGGCCGAAGGCGCCGCGTATGAAGGCCACTGGGCCTATCAGCCCGTGAAGCGTCCGCCGGTTCCAGAGGTGGCGGACGCCAAGGCGCCCGTTCGCAATCCTATCGACAACTTCATCCAGGCGCGTCTGGCCCGCGAACAGTTGACGCCCTCGCCCGAAGCGGATCGCCGCACCCTCCTCCGCCGCGTGACGCTCGACCTTACCGGAATCCCGCCCACGCCGCAGGAAGCCGATCGATTCCTCAACGACCGGTCGCCGGATGCTTACGAAAAGCTGGTGGATCGCCTGCTCGCCTCGCCAGCCTACGCTGAAATGCGCGCCATGCACTGGCTAGACGCCGTGCGCTTCGCGGATACGGCAGGCTTCCACGGCGACAACATCTGGCCAACGTGGCCCTACCGCGATTACGTGCTGCGCGCCTTCCGCGACAATAAACCTTTCGACCAGTTCACGCGCGAGCAACTGGCCGGCGACCTGCTTCCCGGCGCCACCGCCGATCAAAAAGTCGCTGCGGCATACAATCGGCTGAATCGCGCTTCGGCCGAGGGCGGCTTGCAGCCCAACGAGTATCTGGCCAAGTATGGCGCCGACCGCGTGCGGACGCTCAGCACCGTTTGGCTGGGCTCCACGATGGGTTGCGCCGAATGCCACGATCATAAGTTCGATCCTTTTACCAATAAAGACTTCTACGCGATGAAGGCTTTCTTCGCCGATATCCGGGAAACGGGCCTGATCTCGGACAGAGGCCGCGGCGCGTGGGGTGAGAAACTGCCGCTTCCGAGCGAAGAACAACGCCTCCGCATCGCCGCGCTCGACACGCAGATCACCGCGGCGCGGCGTGGCCTCGACGCACAGGCGCAGGCGCTCAAGAAGCAGCGTTGGGCCTGGGAAGACCGCCTGCTGCCGGATTTCGAGGCGGGCAAGCTGGCCTGGAACTATCAACGGCCCACGGCGGCAGCCGCGGCCAACGGCGCGAAGCTCACCATATATAACGATGAAGCGGTGGATAGCAACTTCTATCTGCATGGCTCGCTCAGTTCAGAGCGCAAACGTGGCGAGGGTCTGGTAGTGGCGTCGGGTCCGAATCCCGATAACGAGACCTATGCCGTCACGTTCCAGCCGGGAGAAGGCGCATGGACCGCGTTGGGCATCGACGTCTTTCAAGATGAAAGCCTGCCGGGCACGCGCTTTGCCCGCGGCGCGGATCGCTTCGTGCTCACCGAAGTCGAGGCCGAGATCGCCGAACCCGGCGGCGCGCCGCGCAAGCTGCCCTTCGTGCTGGCGACATCCGGGGGCGTGGGAGAGCGCGTGGAAAACCCGCCCATGGCCGCCATCGATGGCGATCCGAAGACCGGATGGGGTGTGACGATCGTCGAGGAATATAATCCGTTTCTGGCGCTGCGCTTTGCGGAACCTTTGCACACGCGCGGCGATTCGGTTGTGACCGTGCGCCTGCATCACGATTCCGATCTGCGCCGCGCCACCATCGGGCGCTTCCGCCTGGCGCTTTCCGCGGCCACATACTCCTGGCCCGAGGACGGCGAATCCGACTCCAAAACAAAAGCCAGCCCGCCCGATAATCCGTCGCTCACCTTGACCGTCGCGGCCGGCCGCGGCTTGCCGCCGGATCTAGTCAAGATTCTGCGCCGGCAGGAGGACGAGCGCAGCCCCGAGCAAAAGGACGCCGTGCTGGATTACTTCGAGTTTTCTACGCCGGAACTGCAACCCGCTTACGTGCACCTGGCCCACCTGCGCGCCGAGCGCGATTTGCTGTATGCCGCCATCCCGCGCGTGGTGTTGACCGAATCCACGCGTCCGCGCATCACGCGGGTTCTGCCGCGCGCCAACTGGATGGATGAAACGCACGAAATCGTGGAGCCGGCCGTGCCGGCATTTCTGGCGAAGCTGGAAACCGAGGGCCACCGCGCCACGCGCCTGGATCTGGCGAACTGGCTGGTTTCCCCGCAAAATCCGCTGACCGCGCGCGCCTTCGTCAACCGCTTGTGGCGCGAGTTTTTCGGGACGGGACTTTCCAAGGTGCTGGAGGATCTCGGCTCGCAAGGCGAGTGGCCCGTCAATGGCGAGTTGCTCGACTGGATGGCGGCGGAATTCATGCACGATTGGGACGTTCGGCACATGGTTCGTACCATCGTCACCAGCCACACTTACCGGCAATCGTCGATGTCGAGCGCGCAGATCGACGAGCGCGATCCGGACAATCGCCTGCTGGCGCGCCAGAACCGCTATCGCGTGGATGCGGAAATCGTACACGATATCGCGCTGTCGGTTGCCGGCCTGCTGGCGGAGCAGTTCGGCGGTCCCAGCGTGCGCCCTTACGAGCCGGAAGGCTATCTGGCGGCCATGAACTTTCCCAAGCGGGAATACTCCGCCAGCCGCGGTGCGGATCTTTATCGCCGCGCCCTCTATACCGAATGGCAGCGCACGTTCCTGCATCCCACGCTGCTGACCTTCGACGCACCCACACGTGAGGAATGCACGGTCAACCGCGTCAGTTCCAACACGCCGCTGCAAGCCCTGGATATGATGAACGATCCGATCTTCGTGGAGAGCTCGCGGGTGTTCGCGGAAAACATCGTGCGGCAGGGCGGCGGCGCGTTTGACCGGCAATTGGATTGGGCCTTTGAGCGGGCGCTGAACCGCGCGCCGGGCGCTGAGGAGCGGCAGATTCTGAAGGAATTGTATCGCCAGAATCTGGCGCGTTTTCGCGCGTCGCCGGAATCGGCCGCACAATTGATGAGCGTGGGCGAGGCGCCGCACGCGGCTGCTGGGAGCGATCCGGAGATGGCCGCTATGGCGCTGGTGGCCCGCGCGATTTTGAACTTACATGAGACCATCACGCGAAATTAATCCTACAGATTGTGGGGCAGGCTCTCAGCCTGCGCGGAGCTCTCAGCTCCGCAGTGGCAGGGCGGGACTAAGAGTCCCGCGCAGGCTGGGAGCCTGCCCCACTAGCGAGAATCCAAATGCATCCTGAATCCAAAGATTGTGAAGTCTGCCGCCGCACCTTTCTGCGCAACGGCCTCGCCGGCGTCGGCCTGCTGGCCCTGAATTCGCTGCTCGACCGGCGTCTGCTGGCGTCCACCGGCGTGGTCAACCCGCTGCATCATCCGGCCAAGGCCAAGCGCGTCATCTTCCTCTACCAGGCGGGCGGCCCGTCGCATTTGGAAACTTTCGACTACAAACCCAAGCTCGCCGAGATGACCGGCAAACCTATGCCGGACTCCTTCACTGCCGGGCAGCAGATCGCGCAACTCCAAGGCCAGCGACTGACCTGCTTCGGCCCGCAGCATCCCTTTCAGAAGTTCGGCAAATCCGGCCAGGAGATGTGCTCGCTGTTTCCGCACATCGGCAGCGTCGCCGACGATATCTGCATCGTGCGCTCCATGTGGACCGAGCAGATCAATCACGACCCCGCCCACACGCTGATGAACACCGGGTCCATCATTGCGGGCCGCCCCAGCATGGGATCGTGGATATTCTACGGATTGGGCGCCGAAGCGGATAACCTGCCCGGCTTTGTGGTGCTGATGTCCTCCGGCAAGGGCGGGCAGATGCAGCCCATCGCTGCGCGCCAGTGGTCGAGCGGCATTCTCCCCAGCAAGTTCCAGGGCGTGAAGCTGAACTCCTTCGGCGACGCCGTGCTGCACGTCAAGAATCCGCCGGGCGTGAGCGATGCCGCCGAAAGCGAATCGTTCCAGGCGGTGAACGCGCTGAATCGCCTGCAATACAAAGCCACTCAGGACCCCGAGATTCTGACCCGCGTGGCGCAATATGAGATGGCTTTCCGCATGCAATCGAGCGTGCCCGACTTGGTGGACATGAGCAAGGAACCGGCCACCGTGCTGGAGATGTACGGCGCCAAACCCGGTGACGGATCGTTCGCGTCGAACTGCCTGCTAGCGCGCCGCCTGGCTGAGCGCGGCGTGCGCTTCATTCAGCTCTACCATCGCGACTGGGATCACCACTCGGGCGTGAAGGCCAACGTGGTGATCAAGGCGCAGGAGACCGACCGGCCCACAGCCGCGCTGATCCAGGACCTTAAGCAACGCGGCATGTTGGACGACACGCTGGTGGTCTGGGGCGGGGAATTCGGGCGCACGCCCATGTCGCAGGGCGATGGACGCGATCACCATATCAAGGGCTTCAGCTTCCTGCTGGCGGGCGGCGGCATTAAGGGCGGCATCACCTACGGGGCCACCGACGAGTTAGGCTACGCCGCGGTCGAGCACGCCGTGGCCGTGCCCGATTTCCATGCCACGATGCTGCACTTGCTGGGCATCGACCACAAACGCTTGACGGTAAAATTCCAGGGGCTGGATGCGCGGTTGACGGGGATTGCGGGGAATGTTGTGAGCGGCATTCTGGCGTAATTTCTACTGTTTCACCGCAACCGCCAACCTGAGTCCAAGAGAGCTAAGTACCGAGTCCAAGCTGGTAAGGGAAGGATTGCCCGATCCTGACAGCATACGATACAGATTCTCCCGGTTAAGACCGGCCCTCCCCGATAGCTTTCTGATCCCGCCTTGAGCCTCGGCGACATCCCGAAGCGCCAACAGAAACACATCCACGTCGCCATCATCGAGACATGCAGTCAGATATTCCGCCGCAGTCTCCGGATCCTTCAACGCTTCCAGCAGGTTCTCTTTGTACGATTCAGTCTTTACCATCGAGGTAGTCCTTCCAAAGCACTTGTGCGGTGTGGATGTCCTTGCTTTGAGTCTGCTTGCTTCCGCCGCAGAGCAATATAACCACCGACTTGCCGTCTCTGCCAAAGTAGACCCGGTACCCTGGTCCAAAGTCGATCCTCAACTCTTCGACTCCACCGCCCACCGATTTCGAGTCGCCGAAGTTGCCCAACCGCATTCGATTGAGCCGTGCCCGAATAAGCGCTGCCGCCCGCTTGTCCTTGTTGGAATCGATCCACTTGGAGAACCGGCCGCCATAGATGCGAAGCTCAATCGGCTCATCCACGTTTTGTATTGTAGCATATAAGCTACCGTGCGCGGAAAAGATGCCGCAGGCCCACGTAAGTGCCCGCGGCTTCCGCGATAAACAGGAGGCACGCAGTGACAATGAACGTCGTCCCCCAGACGCTGGCAACCTGCGCCCCCACGCGGTCGGCACCCGCCGCGATAAAGTGATGGTACAGGCCGAAGGCCAGCGACCCGGCCATCGTCAGCGCCAGCAGAGCGAATCCGAGGCGCTGCCATGGCGTCCACAGCAATGCCAAGGCCAGCAGCGGACCGGCGAGAATCACCACTGCCACGAAGAGCTTTTCAGCGGCGCTCAGATCGATGTGCAATTTCAGGTGGGCCGCGCCGTGCACAATGTTGATCAGTAGGTTGACCAGCACAATCGCTGTTCCGGCGCGGGCGGGGTCCATGGCAGCTATTGTAAGCGATACCGCGCCGCCTTACTGACAACGCTTGGCGGTGAGCAACTCTTTTTGTTCGTCCAGCAGCCAGCAACCGGCGGCCGTAGCGTTGGCTACTTCGGTGCCATTCCAGTTGATCTTGGCCGGGAGCCACGACTCGGGCAGGGTCAGCTTCATTTGGGTGATGGCGCGGCTGACCACCTCGACTTCCTGCAAGTCCGGTAAGTACTGCGCGCGCACACGGGCGGTGACCGGCTCGGCGCCGGGCGCCAACTCGATCTTGGTTTCCAGGCGAATGCGGTCCTTGCCGCGCTGCACCATCACCACGACCGGCTTCTCGTCGAACGTCCGATACAGGATTTGCGCGTATTCCGCGGCATCACCCAGTTTCTTGCCACCCAATTCCACGATGCGGTCGTTGAGTTTGAGCGGCCCAGCATATTTCTCGGGAAGCGACGCGACCAGAACGCCGGGACCGGGCTCGGCTGGATTGTATCCGAAGGGTCCGAGGGCCAATCGGGCGCCCGACCCCAGCGGCTGCACGCGCGTGGAATCCAGCACATCGTTTCGCTCGGCGGGATCGAAACTTGTGACTTCAATCCAATAGCAATGCGTGAACAGCGGGCTGCCGGTTTCGCAATCCGCCGTGGTGGGGAACGGGTCGCGCCGGTGCGCTGCGAGCCATTCGAAAATCTCCTCAGGCTTAGCCGCCGCCGGCTCGCGCCACTCCAGATTGAAGCCGGCGGACTGCAACTTCTTGCCCAAAGGCTCCTCGTCCTGGTTCGCAAACAGCCACAGGACGGGAAGGTTGGTGTTGTTGGCGGCGAATAAGCGGTTGCTATCTATGGCCGCGCGCGGACTTCCGCCGGCGGCCACGGCGGCGGCCCAAAGATCGGGCATGCGCGCAGCCACATAGAACAGCGTGGAGACGGACCCGCCCTGCGCAGCAAGGTAAACGCGATTGGGGTCCACGGGCAGCCGCTTTTCAGCCTCCTCCACTTCGGCGGATAGGGCCTTGACGCGCTGGTCGGGGCTCTTGCCGGCGCTATCGGCGGAGGGCTGCAGGAATTGCCAGCCGCGCTCTTCACAGGCGGCTTGCCAGGTTTTGGTGTCGCCGCCCAGCAGGACCAGAAGAGCGGATTTTGGGGCTTGCGCCGTGGCGGGCTGAACGAGCGAAACCGCCAGGACGAGCAGCAGGCGCGAACGGTGCAAACGAGCAGCCACGTCAATGCACCAGCCGCGAATGAATGCGTTTGGCCAGTTTCTCAATTTCTTCGGTCTTTTTGAGGCTGGAGATCGAAAGCACATGGCGGTCGTTCTTCTCCAGTTCCTGTTTCAGTTGTTCCGCCAATTCGATGAGTTGGGCCGCATCCTTCAGGTCCCTCTCATGATCGGCCTTCAGGATTTCGTCCCGTTGCTTACCGTTGGGGAGCGGCACATCCTCGTCGCTGGAGGGCGTCCGAGGCGGCCTGCCCTGCGGCGCGACCAAGGGCGTCAGGGCCAACGCCAGGCCCACGGCGGTTGCGCAACGCAATAATCGTTTCATGGCTGGTCTCTGTACGAGTAGCTGGTGTCGACGCTGGTGTATTTGCCGCCATCCAGTTCGACGTACGGGTAGACGAAATAGTTCAACGGCGCGCCTTGTTGTTGGGGCACGAGGATTACATCGCGGCCCTTGCTAAGCTCCACGCGGTTCTCGTCGTGCGCGCCGAAAAAGTACTCGCGCTTAGCCGGATTCTTGGCGGCTTCCGACGCGTCCACCGGCACCCAACCGATGCCTTTCGCGTAGAATTCCGCCCAGCAATGATAGCCGGCGATTTTGCCCGCGCCGCGATCCGCGGGCAAGGGAAAACCGATGGCGAAACGGGCGGGGATTCCTACGGCGCGCGCGTAGCCGATGAAGATGGCGTGGAAGTCGGTGCAATTGCCGCGGCGCGCGTCGCACGCGTAGTAGATGTCGCCGTTGCCCCATCCTTTGCCGCTCTTGTCGTATTTCACGGTAGCCACCACATGGCTGTAAATGGCGCGCGCCATTTCCAGATCGGTCTTGGCGGCGGCCGCGTCCACCACCTCGCGCGCCCAGCGCCGGATGGTGTCGTCGAGCGGCACCAGGCGGTCGGGCTGCAGGTAGCGGGTCAAGTCTGGCGGGCCCGCCGGCTCGGCTGCGGCATTGGCGGGCGAGGCTGCGGCCAACGGCTGGAGGTGCTCCTTGCGTAGGGCATCGAAGCGCATGGTGACCGCGAGGGCCGCCTCTTTGGGATCGATCACGCGGATATGCACGATCCGATTATCTTCGGTGCCCGTCGAGATCTCGTAGCGGTAGGGCGAATCCACATGCAGGTTTGCGATGCGCTGGAAGGCATCGTCGTGCGGTGCCGGCAGCCAAATATCGACCGCGTGTGCGCCGCTGGGAATGTCTTTCACGGTCACTGCGTATTCGAAGCTGAAGGAACGCTCGCGCGGGGCTGGCAGGTTCGCGCAAAAACCCATTGCGCCAACCAGGGAGAGTGCAAAGAGAGTGCGCATAGATTTATTGTATTGGGTTATGACTCGACGTAAGATTCTGCAAGCGGTGGGCGCGGGCGCCTTGGCATCCTCAGCGCCGGTGAGCGCGGGGGCCTCGCAGGCGGGCGGCGACGGCGCGGGCATACCCAAGATCTGCCTCGAACTCTCGGGGAGGCTCCAGGCAGCCGCACTGGATGACGCCGGTATGCGGCGCGTGAAGCAGCTTGGGGTGGATCACGTGGCCATGGGTGGTCCGCCGATTCCGTGGGAGGAATCCGCGATCCGGGCGCGGATGGAACGTCTGAAGGCCGGCGGCCTGACCCTGGGCAACATGATGATCGGCGGCTTTCCGAACGCCATTTACGGAAGGCCGGGCCGGGATGAAGAGATCGAAAAGCTGCGGCAATCGATCCGCGCCGCCGGAAAAGCGGGGCTGCCGGTAATCGAATACAACTTTTACGCGCACCGCCTGGTGGAGGGCTACTACGAAGAAATCGGACGCGCCGGCGCGGGGCTGACGGCGTTCGATTACGACCGCGTGAAGGATCTGCCGCCGCTGGCCTCCGAGGGCGCGCACGCGCTCGACGAGATGTGGGGCAACGTCGCGTATTTCCTGAAGGCGGTGGTGCCGGTGGCGGCGGAATCGGGCGTGCGGCTGGCGCTGCACCCCAACGATCCGCCGGCGCCGCTGAGCCGCGGTTCGGGGCAGATCATGGGGACGGTGGAAGGTTGGAAGCGGCTCGTCGCCATCGTGCCCAGCCCGTCGAATGGGATCACTTTTGATTGCGGCGTCACCCGCGAGATGGGCCAGGACCCGGTGGCAGTCTGCCGCTATTTCGGGTCGCGGGACACCATCAACCACGTGCATTTCCGGAATGTGCGCGTGCGCAATCCGTACGAGAACTACACGGAAGTGTTTCTCGACGAAGGCCAGATCGACATGTTCGCGGTGATGCAGGAACTGGTGCGCCAGAAGTATCCACGGCTGATTTATCCGGAACACCCGCGCGCGCTCGACGCCGATCGCGAGCGGCCGGATTTTCATCCGTACTATCCGGGCGGCGGCGCGTACGTGGGCTACGCGTACAACGTGGGCTACGCGCGGGCCATGCTGCAGGCGGCGCTCAGCCGGTCATAGAAATTGTGTGGGGCGGCCAATCCTGGCCGCAGCCGGCTTTTAGCCGGCCACAGACGCGGCCGGGCTCACCGCGTATTCGGCGGCTACCTCGGACGTCGCACGCAAATCCCCGTTCCACCAGTTCCTTGCCCGATGTGCTGCGGGCCAGCGTATCGTGCAGACTATGCCGGAAGCGCTCGAATGCGGCGATGGCCCTTTCGGCTTCGGGCGATGGCCGGCCCGGCAGATTAGCCAGCACCGCTCCCACGCCGATCAGATCTTCAATGGCGGGACGAAGCGCTCCGTCGCCCCACTGCTCTCCGGCTGGAACGACGGCGATGCGCGAACCGCGGGCGCGCGCATGCGCCGCGACCGCGCTGCAGTCTCGCAGGCAGGCCGTGAAAGTCGCGGCGGCGCCCGCCGGGATCGACTGCAACGAGGGAGGCAAGAGAGAGTAGCCGCCGCCGGGCCGGGGCGACGCCAGCAGCGCCCCTTTCGACTGCGCGAACCCTCCGGCGGAACTGTCGCGCCAGCAATACGGCAGCACGGATGCGCCCCGCGCGACAGCGATGTCCACGGCGGTTGAGAACACCAACACGTCGACCACGATCAGGACATCGCCGTGCGGCGCGAGGGACGGCACGCCCGCCAGACCCCATTCGCTCCGAAGGTCGTATTCTGCCTGGTCGTAGTGCACTGGAATCGGTGGAGCGCCTACAGCTTCACGTCGAAGGACAGGTCCTCGATCATGCGGTCGAGATCGGCCTGAGCGCTGTCTTTCTTAGACTCGACCTGCGCGATCTCCTGGCGCAAGGTTTCCAGGCGCGTTTCCTGAGTGTTGAGTTGCTGCACGTAGCGTTGGACCAGCGCCTTTTCCTCGGCACTGCCCTTGAGAGACTTCATGTTCTCGCGCAGCCGCTGCTGATCGTCATAAATCTTCTGATTTTCCTCGTCGCGGGCGTTCTTCTGCTCCTCAAGATTGGCGATCGCGTCTTTCTGCGCCACCACCTTTCGCAGTGCTTCTTCCACGCCCTTGTCGATGGACCGCTGTTGCACAAATGTGCCGATCAGCTTGCTGTCGATGTTCGAAATCGTGTAGGTGGCAACCACGGGACGGGCCTCCTCGACCACCAACGCCGCGGTCTGTTTCGCGCCGGCTTCCAGGCGAAAGCGCATCCACGCGGCGGTGGTCTCCACCGGCCGGGCGGCGCTGCGCAACTCGTAACCGGATCGGACCGGGTGCTCCACCACGACCGTGCGTGGCGAGCTATCTTCGTTCCGGAAGGTGTAAGTCTTCTTCTCCCGGACCTCGCTTTCCTGAGTCATCACGCCGCGATGCACGCGGACGCGAGTCACTCGCTCTTGTTCACTGCCCTCGGTGGAGCTGACGTTGAGCGCCAGATCCGTGGCGTACGACACCAGTCTCTTCTCGTCGGGGCGAATCGGGTCGAAGATGCCCTCGCCGGCGAAGGTCTCTTCTTCCAGCACGCTGAAGCTGCCGCCATCGAGCGTCAGTCCGCTCGAATTCGTGATCCACAGCGCCCGTTGAGGACGCCGCAGGCCAGCCTGTTCGTTCCAGACAGAAACTTTTTCGGCGCCGATCTCGGATTGGACGACGGGCACCAGCGCGGACCGGTTCTTTTGGATGCTGATGGGTTCTTTCAGCTTGTACTCGAAGAGGTCGCCCAGTTCCTGCCCGCGCGCGGCGGCCTCTTGGTTGGCGCCGACTCTGTAGACGCCGCCGCCAAAGCCGCCTCCGCTACCCGCCCCGACGCCTCCGCCAGCGCCCGCGCCCCGCCGGCCGCCCAGCGCGGCGCCGCTGCCCAACGATCTGCCGCCGGCCACGCTCGACATCGCGGTGTTTGCGGTTTGCGCCGCGGCACTGACCTCCACTGCTTGTGTAACGCCCCCGACCTCCAGCCGCACATCCTGCCGGACGGACCTCGCGGCGGAAGCAACCACGCCATGGACAGTCGCTCTCCGGAATCCTTGCGATGCGACTTCCAGGCGAATCGCGCCCTCCGGCAGCGACTGCAACTCGTAGGTTCCAGCGGCATTGGTGCTGGTTTCGCCGATCAGCGCGGAGTTGTTGCCGAAAGCCTTGACGCTGGCGCCAACGATCGCGGCTCCGCTCGCATCGGTGACCGTACCGGTCAGGCGCGCGCCGCCCGGAATCAACGTGGACTCGTAGGTTTGGGGCGCGGTCGACATGGCTTCCGGCAGCGGGATCACGGGCCGCTGCGTATAATAAGGCTGCGAGAGATTCTGAATGAACGACTGCGGCGCGCCGGCCACCAGGGATAGGTCCACATTCTCCCAATCCTGCCCCACCGTGTTGTCCACGATGGCCCAGCCCTGGAGCAACGGCTTTGCGCCCGCCTTGGAGTTGAGAACGATGCGGTAAGTAGTCTTCCAGACGGGCGCTTCGCTAATGTAACTGACAAATAGATCCCGCGCGCCGGAGCCCGCGGTCGAAATCACCATCTTACGCAGGTCCGGTTCTCTTGCCGACGAAACCAGATCGAGAAAATGCTCGACCTTGCCCGCCAGACCCCGTTCCAGAAGCCGGACCGAGAAAGCCGGCGAGATTTCCGTGGTGTGAAGTTCGCCCGAGTCCGTGATCAACGAAAGATAGTCGACTTCCAGCGTGGTTCCGCCGGAGATACGCGTCTTCCGTTCCACGCTGAGCAGCCTGCCGGTAATTACGGTGGATCCGTTGCGCACCTCCAGGCGCGCTCCCCGCAATGCGCCCAGGAATTCCGCGAGCGAAGTCTTGTCGCCGGTGGGAATGCGCAGGTCGCCCAGTTGCCGCTCGACCGGCGCAGCCGATCCGTACGCTACGCCGGTGATGCGTCCACCGTTCAGATCGAGAACGGTAAGTGACTTCAGAACGTCGTTGAGTTGTCCGGAAGTGAAGGAAACGGTGACGTCCTGATTATCGCGAACGCGGCCCAGGTGTTCAAAGTAACCAATGCCGTTCTTGTACAGGACGACGCGCTTGATGGGCAGGTTAGCCGAGGCATCCGCTGGCCGGTCCTGGGATTCGAGGCTCAGCGGCAAGAGTAAGGCGAAGAGCAGCGATTGTAAACGAAGGCGCACGAGCAATCTCCTTGCGCGTCGAATGATACCACTGACGCGGCAATTATTCGGATAGTTTCTACAAATCGGCAGGCTCGCCGAAGCGAAAACCTCGCAGCGTCGCATCGATGGAGCGCAGCAGACCGGTGAGCACGCCGCCCGCTCCAACCTCGATGAACCGCTCGACGCCCTGCGCCGCAAGATACCGGATGGATTCCGCCCAGCGTACTGGGTTGGGCACCTGCTCGTATAAACCCTGCCGCGCCTCCGCGCCCGTGTGCACTTCCCGCGCCTGCCAGTTGTTCACCAGCGGGCAGGCGAAATCGGAGAAGTTCGCGGCATTCAAATCGGCGGCCAGGCGCTCCTGCGCGGGTTTCATCAGCGCGCAGTGGAACGGCGCGCTGACTTGTAGCAAAATAGCCCGGCGCGCGCCCGCGGCCTTGGCCAGTTCGATGGCGCGATTCACTGCGCCCGCGTGTCCGGCGATCACCACCTGGTCAGGCGCGTTCAGGTTCGCCGCGCTCACCGCTTCCCCCTGCGCGGCCTCCTGCAGAATGCCGTCCAGCGCGCCTTCGGGCAGACGCAGCAGCGCGGCCATCGCGCCCACGCCGGGCGGCACGGCTTCCTGCATGTAGCGGCCGCGCTTGCGGACCAGGCGCACGGCATCCGCGAATGCCAGGCTGCCGGCGGCCACCAGCGCAGAGTATTCGCCCAGACTGTGGCCGGCGACGTAGTCCGGCGTGAAGCCGCGTTCCGCCAGCACGCGAAAGGCGGCGATGGAAACCGTGAGCAGCGCCGGTTGTGTGTTCTCCGTAAGCTTGAGCGCATCTTCCGGTCCTTCGAAACATAGAACTGAAAGCGGGAATCCCAGCGTGTCATCGGCTTCTTCAAAGACGGCGC
The DNA here is from genome assembly GCA_049520215.1 of Bryobacteraceae bacterium. Taxonomy (GTDB): domain Bacteria; phylum Acidobacteriota; class Terriglobia; order Bryobacterales; family Bryobacteraceae; genus Bog-159. The sequence goes on from JBEKPZ010000011.1 coordinate 37,375, forward strand.
GCGCCACGGCGTACTGCGCGGCAAGGCTCTTGCCCATGCCGGCGTATTGCGATCCCTGACCGGGAAATAGAAAGGCGGTTTTGGGTGTCAAAGGCGATTATAACCGGGCTGGCCCCGGCTGAGCGCGCACCCCCGCATGGTGTCAGACAACTCTTCGGCCTTGAATCAAACGGATCACTAAAACCACCACGGCGATGAGGAGAAGAAGGTGAATGTAGCCATAAAGCGTGTACGACGTCACCATACCCAGCAACCACAAGATCAAGAGCACCACGAAGATTGTCCACAGCATGCGATAGCCACCTTTCTGGATTGGATTTGTCAACTGTTCGCGACGAACCACGCCCGGGGGCAAGCCAACCGTGCGGCCCACATCCCATTCGTGATGCGAGCAGTTTTACCGCCAATGCGAAAAGAAGCTCAATCGCGGTTAGGACTTGTCGGCTCAGGATCAGAAGGTGAAGCGCAGTTGCAAGTCGATCTTGCGATTGTAAGTGCTGGGCGAGCCGAACGGACCAAATCCCGCCAGGCTGAGAGACTGTCCGAAGAAGGGCGAGCTCAAATCGCCATTGGGCGCGGCATAATTGGGATGATTCAGCGCATTGCGCGCATTGATGCTCAACGTCAGATTGTATTTGCGGCCGGTTATCGCGCCGAAGGCTCCCGGCGGGGGACCGCCTCCCGGTGGCGGACCGCCGCCTCCAGGACCGCCGGGGCCGCCGCCGCCGCGCGCGCCACCCGCTCCGGGCGGAGGGCCCGTCTGTCCCTGCGGCAGGCCGGACTCGCCCGAGCCTCCAAACGACCACGTGCGCGCCAGCCGCAAACCCAGGTTGACGGTGGCCGGACCGCGCCCGTAGTTCCGTCCGATGGTAGGCGCGCCCGCGGCCGGCTGGAGGTTGAAGCATCCGAATCCCGTGGCATACAACAGAGCGCCGCCGGTGCAACTGGAGGCGCTCAGGCCAGTCATCAGCTCCGGGCGCTCGGCCGCGAATCCGGTGTCGTTCGAGTCGATACCGGTGGTGATGTTGTAAGGCGCGCCGCTCTGCACCAGGAAGAACGGGCTGATGGTGAACTTCAGCGGCAGCGGCAGGCTGCTTCCCAGCAGCAAACGGTGGCGGATATCGGCGAACGAGGAGGGTCCCCACTCCGCTCTCAGATCGTAAGGGTTGGCGGGCGCGCCTTCGTTGTCGTCCATCCCGTAAGAGAGCCCGTAGAAGCCGAACAGGAAGATCTTTCCGAAATTCACATTCGGGCTGACCATCAACATGTTAGAGCGGCTGAAGCCCACCGTTTCGGTCAACAGGCGGATGTCGGAATTGCCATAAGGGTAGACTCCGTTGACGGGTGCGTTGATGTTGACGGAACGCTCCAAGTGGACGCCGCGGCTGGCGATGTAACTGACGTTGAATCGGACGTGCTGATTGATCTGCCGGTCGACGCCGACGCTTGTCTGGTAGTTTCGCGGCGCTTGAATACCCGCGTAAAGCAGTTGTAACTGTTGCGGCTGCTGGCTGTCCTTTAGCGATGCGGGCAAAGGTACGCTAGGAAAAAAGTCGGGATTCAGTATGAGATAGGATTGCTGCGTGTAGGTTTGCTCGGTGAGGCCGTAGCGTGTGGCATTCAGTGTGTCGTTGATCCCGATGCGATCGTAGAAGATTCCGAAGCCGGCGCGCAGCACTGTCTTGGCAGTCTTGTTGGCGCCGCCATCGATGCCCCACGCAACGGCCGCACGGGGCGCAAAGTCGCCGTGATCGCCGATGTTGGTCTGCGCCTCATAACGCAAGCCGTAGCTGAAGGTCAGGTTGGGGCGCGCGCGCCAGTCGTCGTTCACGAACACTCCAGTATCGAGCTGGTTCACGGGGGTTGTGGGAGTGCCCGCGCTCAAGCTGAATTGCGAAGCGCCGCCTCCAAGCGCGCGAATTTGGGCGGTGCTCATCCCTTCCTGTTGAAATAGCAGCGTCCGCCGGTACACCTCCAGCGCGGAAAGTTGCTCGGTGGTGCCGGCTATGGCCTGGTTGTCGGCGTTCAACTCCGGCCCGATGCCGCCGAAGAAGGTGAACGTTCCGCCGAAGTTATTGACGGATGTGTCGCGCAGAAACGACTCCCGCACGCGCCCGCCCCACTTCCAGACATGCGTGCCCCTGGTGTAAGTCGAAGTATTGGTCAGTTCCCAGTTATTCGTGAGGGAGGCGGAATTGCCGATTTGCGGGCCGCCCGACTGGAACGCGCCCGCCACAATCAAGGCGGGAGTGGTATTGTTCGCGGTGTTGTCCAGGGCCGAGCGCATATACTGGAAGCGCGTTTCGTTGATGGCCCTGGCCCCCAACACCGCGGTCTCGGTGACTTGCAGCGTATTTTCGGAGGATGTCTGATTGTAAGCCTGGTCGGCCAGGCTGAAGCCACCAACGCCCTCTTTGTCCATTTCCACTCGCGTGTTCTGATAGCGCACGGTCAGAGTATTGTTGGCATTGATCGAATAATCCAGGCGAGGAGTCAGCGTCGTGCGGTATTGCGGCGTCAGGACTGCCTGATTGACGTTCAAAGGAATCAAGCTGGCATCCAGGGTGGTGGCGAGGATAAACGCGTTTTCATCGATGGTGCGGTGCTCGGCATCGAAGCCGAAGGATGCCTTCGATTTCAAGAGCGGACCGCTGAGGCTCAACCCGTAGAATTGTTGTTGGTAGGGCGGGCGCTTGGACTGTTCGAGCAGCGGGCTGCGCGAGTTCAGCGCTTCCTTGTTGTACTGCATGAAGGCCTGACCGCGGATCTTGTCGGTGCCAGGCTTGGTGAAGATCTGGATGCGTCCGAAACCCGGCCGGTCGTATTCCGGCGAGAACGGGTTAGAGTTGATGCGCACTTCGCGGATGGACGATTTCGGCGGCAGGTTGACACCGGTGAAGCCATCGATGTAGATCTGCGCTCCATCGGGGCCGCCGCCCGGGCCGGCCAGCGCTTGCAATTGCTGCGAAAGCTCGTCAGGGTCGTCGGACAATGCCGCGAGTTGTTTTTCCCCGAGCACCAGCGCGTCGCCGTTATCGGCGGTGTCGGCGCTCACGCTGTTGGCTTCGGCCTCGACATTCACGACCTGGTTTTCCGCGGCAATGACCAACTGCACGTCGAGCGCCGTGGGATTGACGATCTCGACCTCTTTGCGCTCGGTCAGGCTGAATCCTTTGGCGATAAACCGCACCGTGTACTTGCCGGGCTTCACTGTCTCGATGGCGTATTTGCCGGTGGCGTCGGTCGCAGTGCGTTGATCGACACCCGGCCCGCGCAGTTGCACCAGCGCACCCGGAACGGACGCGCCAGAAGGGTCGGTGACCACGCCGTGCAAGCCGGCGCCAGTTTGCGCCACGATGCCGATCGATAGAGACACTAAGAGGGCGGCCAGCGCCCACGGGGATTTCATATTGGCTCCAATTCCAGTATTCTCTGGAACCGCGCCGGCGAACCTTAAGTTTTGTAAAAGCCGTGTTACGCGCCCTGGATCTGAGTTACAACTGGATTAGTGAGAAGAGTGCTGTTGGTGGACGACGATACGGACCTGTGCGCGCTGATGGCCGATTTCTTCTCACAACATGAGTTCGCCATTGAAGCGGCGCACGATGGCCCGCGCGGCCTGGCGCGCGCCCTGGAGGGGCAGTACGACCTGGTCATCCTGGACGTCATGCTGCCGGTGCTGGACGGCTTCGAGCTGCTGAAACAAATCCGGCGGCGCAGCTCCGTCCCGGTGATCCTGTTGACGGCGCGGACCGCGCAGACCGACCGTATCGCCGGCCTCAACGCGGGCGCCGACGATTACCTGCCAAAGCCGTTTGGCCCCGAAGAATTGCTGGCGCGCATGCGGGCGGTGTTGCGGCGCGCGGGGCAGGGAACAGCGCCGTCCGAGGTGGCCGAGGCTGGCGGCGTGCGGGTCGACTCGCAGACGCGCGAGGTGTGGGTGGAGGGCGAAATCGTCGATCTCACGGCCATCGAGTTCGACATACTCGACTTCCTGGTGCGGTCGGCGGGCCGAGCGGTCTCGCGCAATGAACTGGCCGCGGTGCTCTACCAACGGGAATCCACGCCTTACGAGCGCTCGCTGGACGTGCATATCAGCCATCTGCGGAAGAAGTTGGAGCGCGGCGACCGCGTCCAGATCCGCACGGTGCGCGGCGTGGGCTACTTTTTCGCGGCGTCGCCGGAGGAGGCTGAATGAGAACGGTCTTCGCCAAGATTCTGCTGTGGTCGTTCGGTACGCTGGTGATTTCACTCGGCGCATATCTGTTCATATCGACCGGCATGGCATCGCGGATTTCCGGGAAGGGAGGGCCGTTTGAACGGACCGTGGCGTTCCAGGTGGACGAAGCCGAAGTGACCTATCGATCTGGAGGCCCCGCGGCGCTGGACGCTTACCTGCGCAAGCTGCAGACGTACTTCGGCCCGGAACATTTCTTTACGGATGCGCAAGGTAAGGATCTGGTGACCGGCGCGGATCGTTCCGACTTCTTGGCCATCGCACGGGGCGAACATAATGTCCCGCACGCCATGGGCGATCGCTTCGTGTTCGTGGTGCCGTCGCAGGATGGCGTTTACCGGCTGATTGCCACCGGCCGGCCCCCCTTCACGCGATGGAGCTTCCTGCCTTACTATGGGCTGATTTTGCTGGTGGTGGCGCTGCTGTGCTGGATGCTGGCGGTCAACATCGCTTCGCCGCTGCGCGAGTTGGCGCACACCGTGGAGCGCTTCGGCAGCGGGGACCTCTCGGCGCGGGCGGGCTTGCGCAGACGCGACGAGATTGGAGACGTGGCGCGCGCATTCGACCAGATGGCCGAGCGCATCGAGACGCTGTTGACCGCCGAGCGGCGCTTGTTGCAAGACGTCTCGCACGAGTTGCGTTCGCCGCTGGCGCGGCTCAGCTTCGCGGCGGAGCTGACCAAGACGGCGGAGGATCGTAACGCCGCCGCGGCCCGAGTCACGAAGGAAATCGACCGGCTGACGAATCTTGTTGGCGCCCTGGTGGAGGTGACGCGCGTGGAGGGCGACCCCGCGTCGCGCCGCGTGGAACATTTCGATCTGGACCAACTGGTCGAAGAACTGCTGGACGCCAGCCGCATGGAAGCCGATGCGCACGGCTGCCAGTTCCACCACGAATCGGCCGGCGCTTTGCCGGTTCGGGGCGACCGCGAATTGCTGCGCCGGGCCATCGAAAATGTGTTGCGTAATGCGATTCGCTACTCGCCGGAAGGCTCGCCAATCGATGTCAGAGTGGAATCGGCCGCCGGAAAGGCGTCAATTTCGGTGCGCGATTACGGTCCCGGCGTGCCGGACGAGATGCTGCCCCGAATCTTTCAGCCGTTCTTTCGCGCGGACGGCTCCAGAGACAGCCAGACGGGCGGCGTGGGGCTGGGCCTGGCGATTGCGCACCGCGCCATCGGCGCGCATCATGGCAATATTTCGGCGGAGAATGCCGCGCCGGGTCTGCGGGTGCGGATGGAGATTCCGCAGTAGCGCGCCTCCGGGCCTATCCGTCGTATTTCGGATACACTACTCTTTTCGAGGAGGCATCCAATGCTTGCGAAATGGACCGCGAAGTGGGCCGTGCTTTGTGCTCTATGTGTTCCCCTGCTGCCAGCGCAGGAAGGTTCGATGGCCGCCGCGCCGTCCGGTTTGCGCTGCGAATATCTTACCGATCCGGTGGGGATCGACGTGCCGCAGCCGCGTTTCTCATGGGTGCTGGAGCACGCTGCGCGCGGCGAACGACAGACGGCGTATCAGGTGTTGGTCTCGTTGAAACCGGATGCGCCTGCCGGCGACCAGTGGGATAGCGGCAAGGCGCCGGGCGGCCAGTCCGTGCACGTGGTCTATGCGGGCAAGCCCGTCGCGAGCGGGCAGACGTATTACTGGAAGGTGCGTTACTGGGATAGCGCCGACCACGCCAGCCCGTACAGCGCCACCGCGCGCTTCGAAACCGGCCTATTGGACAGCGCGGATTGGAAGGGCAAGTGGATCGGTGGCGCGAACCAGATGCGCAAGGAGTTCACGCTTGCGAGCCGTCCGGTGCGCGCGCGCGCCTATGTCGCGGGCGTCGGCTATTACGAGCTGCGCATCAACGGCCGTAAAGTTGGCGATCATGTGCTTGACCCGGCCTGGACCACTTACGACAAGCGCGTGCTCTACACCGTGTACGACATTACCGAGCGCTTGCGGCCCGGCGCCAACGCGGTGGGCGTGATGTTGGGCGAGGGCTGGTTCAAATCGCGCGCCCTGCGGATGCAGATTCACGCGGAGATGGAAGGAGGACAAAGCGTAGATGTGGCGACGGACGGATCGTGGAAAACAGCGCCCGGACCCATTCAGTCGGATAGCGTTTATAACGGCGAGGTGTACGATGCGCGCCTGGAGACAGCCGGCTGGGATCGCGCCGGTTTCGACGATGCGACTTGGAAGGCCGCCAGCGTCATCGACGGGCCCAAGGGCGTCCTGTCGGCGCAGATGATGCCGCCGATCCGGGTGGTCGATACCATCGCGCCGGTGAAGATGACCACGACGCATCCCGGCGTCTACATCTACGATTTGGGGCAGAACATAAGCGGCGTAGTCGAGATGCGGGTGCGGGGGCTCCGCGGAACGCGCGTGCAGCTTCGCCACGCGGAGTTGCTGTATGACGACGGCACCCTGAATGTCGAGAACCTGCGCGCCGCCAAGGCCACCGACGTCTATATTCTGCGCGGCGACGGAAGCCTGGAGGTCTACCAGCCGCGCTTCACTTACCATGGCTTCCGCTATGTGGAGCTGACCGGTTATCCGGGCGCGCCTAAGTTCGACACGTTGCGCGCCAAGGTGGTGCATTCCGATGTACGGCCTACTGGCGGGTTCACCAGCTCGAAGCAGATTCTGAACCAGATCCAGCGGAACATTGTTTGGGGCATTCAGGACAACCTGCACAGCGTTCCCACCGATTGCAACCAGCGCGACGAGCGCATGGGTTGGATGGCCGACGCGCACCTCTATGCCGAGACGGCCATGCTGAATTTCGATATGCCCGCGTTCTACACCAACTTCCTGCGCGACATACACGATGTGCAGGCCGCCGACGGCACGGTGACCGACACGGTGCCTCATCGTTATGGCAGCCGGCCCGCGGACCCGGCGTGGGGCATGGCCTATCCTCTGCTGACCTGGTACATGTACGAGTATTACGGCGACCGGCGCATCCTGGAGCAGCACTTCGACGGCGTGAAAGCGTGGACGGATTATCTGCGCACGCGCAGCCGCGACGGCATCCTGGATTACAGTTACTACGGCGACTGGGTACCGATTGAAAAAACGCCAGGCAACCTGGTTTCGACTTTTTGTTATTACTGGAGCGCGGACTTAGTCTCCCGCATGGCCGGAATACTGGGGAAGGGCGGGGAAGCGGAGAGCTACCGTAAGCAGGCGGACGAGATCAAGACCGCGTTCAATGCCAAATTCCTGAATCCGGCAACCGGTGTGTATGGAACGGGCACGCAAACGGCGCAAATCCTCCCGCTGTTTCTGAATATGGTTCCGGGCGACCGGCGGGGCGGCGTGCTCGGCTCGCTGCGCGACGACCTGGTCTACACGCGCAACACCCACCTGACTACCGGCATCCTCGGCACTAAGTACCTGTTCCCCTTGCTGACCGAAACGGGTAACTCCGACCTGGCTTACGAACTGGCCACCCAGACCACTTATCCGAGTTGGGGTTACATGGTCGAGAACGGCGCGACTACGCTATGGGAACTGTGGCAGAACAAGACGGGACCTTCGATGAATTCGCACAATCATCCGATGTTCGGCAGCTTGGGCGCCTGGTTCTATAACGCTCTGGCGGGCATCAATCTGGATACGGCCAAGCCGGGCTTCGAACGCGTTGTGATCGCGCCGCAAGTGGTGCGCGATTTGAAGTGGGCGGCGGGATCGCTCGATACGATACGCGGCACCGTGGCGTCATCGTGGAGCCGGTCCGACAACGGGCTGCGGTTGGAAGTGACTATTCCCGTGGGGAGCCAGGCGGAGGTCCGCATTCCGGAATTGGGTCTGGAGCCGGTGACACTGTCCGAATCCGGGCGCGCCATCTGGAAGGATGGTAAGTATCAGAGCGGGCCGGCTGGAGTGACAGGGGCGCGAGAGAGCGATGGGACGCTTGTGGTAGAGGTTGGATCGGGGAAGTATGCGTTCGCGATGGCCAGCGAGTGAATGGCGGATTGTTGCAGCGCTGGCATTAGCCAAGCTGCTGTTCCACCTGATCACTTTCCACGGTTATGGCATCTTTCGGGATGAATTGTATTACCTTGCCTGCGGCCGTCACCTGGCATGGGGCTATGTCGAGTTCCCTCCATTGATTGGGGTGCTGACGCGGGCAGTGACGACTCTTCTGGGCGATTCTCTGTTCGCCATTCGCCTGCTGCCGGCGGTGGCCGGTGCCTGTCTGGTGGTGCTGACCGCCATGATTGCGCGGGAACTGGGCGGCGGCCGATTCGCGCAGGCCCTGGCTGGCTTGGCCGTTATCGTAGTGCCCGCCTGGATGAGCATCGATCACTTCATGAATACCAACGCCTTCGAGCCGCTGTTTTGGGCAGGCTGCGTTTGGCTGGTGATTCGCGCATGGAATACCGGCGATTCGAGATACTGGCTGGGCTTCGGGGTGGTGGCGGGGCTGGGGCTTGAGAACAAGCACGCCATGCTGTTCTTCGGTTTCGGGTTAGCAGGCGGGCTGCTGCTGACGCCGCTGCGCAAGTCATTTGCGCAGTGGAACCTATGGCTCGGCGGCGCGATTGCGGCGCTGATGTTCCTGCCCAACATCCTGTGGCAAATCTCGCTGGGTTGGCCGACGCTCGAGTTTCTGCAGAATGCGGTCAAATATAAGAACGCCATTCTGACGCCGTGGCAGTTTTTCGCTACCGAGTTATTGTTGACCGCCGCCGCTGTCCCGGTCTGGATGGCGGGCTTATGGTTCTTCTTCTTTCACCCGCGCGGCAAGACCTATCGCGCGCTGGGATGGACCTATGTGATTATATTCGCCACCCTGTGCGTGCTGCACGGCAAAGGCTACTACCTGCTGCCGGCCTATCCGATGTTACTGGGCGCGGGCGGCGTTTGTCTGGAAGAGGCGCTCGCTCGCCGGCCCTGGCGGCGGCTTCGGCGCACGCTCATCGTAGCCATGTTAGTCACGGCTGCAGTGAGCGCGCCGATGGCCGTGCCGGTGCTGCCGATAGAGACCTTCGTCCGCTACGCGGCCTGGCTGGGTATCCAAAACCCAAAAGAGGAGCGGCATGAAATGGGCAGGCTGCCGCAATTCTATGCGGATATGTTCGGATGGCGGAACATGGCGGAGCAGGTGGCTGGCGTGTTTCATGGACTCCCGCCCGAGGATCAGGCCCACGCCGCCATCTTTGCCTGGAACTACGGCGATGCCGGCGCCATCGATTATTACGGGCCCGGCCTGAAAACCCCCAACGCCATAAGCGGACACAACAACTACTATTTGTGGGGTCCCGGACCCAGCGATCCGCCGGTCGTGATCGTGATTGGAGGCAGCCGCGAAGCCTTGGCAGGAGTGTACCGGGACGTCCGCGCCGCCGGCAGCATCACGGAGACGAACGCCATGCCCTTCGAGAATAACCTGACGATCTGGGTGTGCCGCGAGCCAAAGGTGTCGCTCCGTCAAATCTGGCCGCTGCTCAAGCACTACGTGTAATCGGCCTGGGCGGCGGGATGTGGGGCGGGCGTCCACGCCTGCGGCGGGTCTCCAGACCCGCCGGCTTGTGGGACAGGTTGACAACGTTGACAACCTGCGTGCCGATTGCTAATCGGCCTTCGCGAGAAGCTCGCGCTTCACAGGCTGAAGCCTGTGCTACCTGGGCTGGAAGCCCACCACTGAAACGACCACGCCCAGTTCCCGCTTGTCGGCCGCGGTGGCCGGAATGGTTTTGTCCAGCGAAAAATCGACACGGGCCACATCGCCCGTCAGCAGGTTGGCGGGAATTTCCCGGCTGTAGATGAACTGGCCCGTCTGGGCATAGCTCTCCGGAGTGAGCGCCGTGCCATTCACGTATGCGGACAGCGACACGCCCTTCAGCCTCGGGAACGCCACATCCGGAATCGTAAATTTGAGTTGCAGGACGGCGCCGTTCTTGGCGGCCGTGCGCGGCGGACGCAACAACACCGAGAATCTGGCGGCCGACCAACGCCAGGAGTTTTGTTCCACGCCGTAGAATCCGCTAAGCAACTGTTTCACGGCATGCGGGTCCGCCGTTGCCACTACGCTGGCCAACGACGGGGCCTCTTCGGTGGTCTGGACCGTCACGCGCCTGTGCCGCCGGCAGCCCGCTGGCACAACGGCCAGGCTCAACACCAGGATCGCGGCAGCTATCGCCATGTGATTGGCGGGCCGGCGTGGGTTCGCAAAAGAAATCGTCATTAGTCTCCGCTCTTCTCCACTTGTACCAGGCAACTATAGAATGTGGGGCCCCCGCCCTTATCGGTCAGCCGCTCGGAGGCGAGCGCATTCACGCTACGCTGGTCCGCCGCCATCCTGGCCCAGCGTACGGAGGGTGCGCACACCACTCCAGGATGCACCACACCGTCCACTTGCGCGCGCAACAGGCAGGAACCGCGGTCGTTGTACACGCGCACCTGATCGCCTGTGCCGATTCCGCGGGCCGCCGCGTCGGACCGCTCCATGTGCAGCGTGGCGGTGGCCGCGTCGTTCTCGGGGCGATCGCCGAAGGTCGAGTTCATGTTGTCGTCGTGCTTGGGTGAGATCAATTCCAACGGGAAGCGCGCGCGTAAGCTCTCATCGCCAAAGCGGGATTCCACGGGCGGCGTGTATCCGATGGACTCCGCGCGGAATTCGCACTTGCCGGAAGGCGTGCCGAAGCCGCCATTGGCGAATGGCAGGAATGGATCGCCCGCGGGGGCCACCCGCAGACGCACGAAGCGCTCGCGTTCCAGATCCTCCAGCGTGATGCCGCGCACGAAGGGATGATCGGACGCGAGCAGCGTACGCATCATGTCGTCTTCCGAATCGCCGAAGCAAGCATCGTCGAAGCCCATCCGCGCCGCGAGCGCGCGGAAAACTTCCACGTTCGATTTGGTTTCGCCCGGCGGCGCGAGCGCGGGCCGCGCCAATTGCAGGTAATAGTGGCCGTAGGCGTAGTACAGGTCGGTGTGTTCCAGGAACGTGGTGGCGGGCAGCAGGAAGTCGGCGTAATCGGCGGTGTCGTTTTGGAACTGTTCCAGCACCACCGTGAACAAATCGCCGCGTTGGAGACCGCGCCGTACGGCATTCTGGTTGGGCGCTATGGCGGCGGGGTTCGAGTTGTAGACCACCAGGGCCTTCACCGGCGGGCCGGTGACTTCGTTCAGCGCCTCGCCCAGCAGAGACATATTCAAGATGCGCGCCTCGCGGCCCAGCGCGCGCCATTGCAGATCGGCCCGTTCCAGCCCGGCGCGGTTCAGTTGAAAGGCCTGCGAGGTGGAAAGCTGCAACCCGCCGCCCACGTCTTTCCACGAGCCGGTCAGAGCGGGCAACAGCGCGATGGTGCGCACCGCCATCGCGCCGCGTTCGCTGCGCTGCACACCGTAGTTCAGCCGAATCGCGGCGGGACGCGTCGTGGCGTACTCGCGCGCCAAGGCCGCGATCTCGTCTTGCGCGATGCCGGTCAGAGCGGCCGCGCGCTCCGGCGGATACTCTTTGACGCTTGCGGCAAGTTCGGCGAACCCGGTGGTGTGCCGCGCGATGTAATCGGCGTCGTAAAGCCGCTCACCGACGATGACGTGCATCATGCCAAGCGCCAGCGCCGTGTCGCTGCCCGGATTGATGAAAAAGTGCTTGTCCGCGGCCGCTCCCGTGCGATTGCGCCGCGGATCGATGGTGTAGAATCTGGCGCCGTTGCGGCGCGCCTCCACGATGAACGGCCAAAGATGCACGTTGGTGCCGAGCACGTTCGCGCCCCAGGCGATGATCAGCTTGGAGTGCCGGAACTGCTCGGGCTCGGTGCCGTAGCGGAAGCCCAGCGCTTCGGTCAGCCCGGCGCCGCCCGCCGACGAACAGATGGTGCGGTCG
>JBEKPZ010000012.1:0-49362 GCA_049520215.1 Bryobacteraceae bacterium
CGGCTTCCGGAAGCGCTGGCGGACTTCCGTAAGTTCCTGGAGGTTACCGAAGACGCCAAACCGAGATGGAAAGCTTTGCGACAATACGCAGAGCTCTTGCTGCAGTCGCCGAAAGCGGGCGCTCGGCCTGAGCCGTCTCCGAAACCCGGGCCGCCCGCGCCCGCACCGCCTCCCGCCGCTCCCGAACCTCCACCCAAGCCCGAGCCGCCGCGCGTGCGCGTGGCCTTCCTTCCGCCGCCCCCGCTGCCGCAGTCCGCAGCCGCCGGCGCGCTGGTGGATTACTTCCTCCGCCGCGGCCTGCAGGAACTCCGCCTCGCGCAAAGCTTCGAGGATCTGGTTTGCCTTCCCTCGTTGACCGGCGTGGATAGCTACGTCTACCAGCACGAGACCGTCCGCAAAGTCCTGCGCCACTTCAAAGGCCGCGCCCTGCTGGCCGACGAAGTGGGCCTGGGCAAGACCATCGAAGCCTGCCTCGTCCTGAAAGAGTATTGGGCGCGCGGCATGGTGCGCAAGGCCCTGGTGCTGGCCCCGCCTTCGCTGGTCACCCAATGGAAAGGCGAGCTGACCGAGAAGTTTGGCTTCGCGCCCGCCTCACCCGATGGCGCGGAATTCCGGCGCGATCCGGAACGCTTCTGGAAAAGCGAGCCGCTGGTGGTCGCCTCCATCGCCATGGCCCGCCTGGAGCCGCACGTCACCGCGCTGGCCGGCACGCCTTGGGACATGGTGATCGTCGACGAAGCGCATTGCCTGAAGAACCGCGCCAGCGCCAACTGGAAGCTGGTCGACTCTCTCGAAAAGCGCTTCATCCTGATGCTCACCGCCACCCCCGTCGAGAACAATCTGATCGAGCTGTATAACCTGATCACGCTGTTGAAGCCCGGCCTGCTCGCGACCGAATCGGAATTCCGCAAGCTGTACGTGAATGCGGCCAAGCCCAAATCGCCCAAGAATCCGGACCAACTGCGCGCGCTCCTGGCCGAAGTGATGGTGCGCAATACGCGCTCCGCGGCGGACGTGCGCCTGCCGCATCGCATAGCAGCCAGCGTGGTGGTGGCGCCTTCCGCCGCCGAGGCGGAGCTGTATGAGCGGGTCTCCGCCTTTGTCGCCAAGCGTTACAAAACCAGCGAACAAGCCGGCGTGATGGCGCTGAGTTGGATGCAGCGCCAGGCCGGCAGCAGCCCGCAAGCATTGCACCGCTCCATCGTGCGCCGCCTCTCCGACCACCAACGGCCCGACCGGAGCGACGTATCCGAGCTGGAATCCATCCTGGATCTGGCCTCCCGCGTCGGCGACGGATCCAAGGGCAACCAGCTTGGCGAAATGCTGGCGGCGCGCAAGGCCAAAACCGTCGTCTTCACCGAATTCGTGCCCACCCTCGAACATCTGGCGGAAATCTGCCGCCGCCGTTCCATCCGCTATGCGCTGTTCAGCGGCGATCTTTCCCGCGGGGAAAAGGATTCCGCCATCGCCCGCTTCCGCGACGAAGCCGACGTGCTCCTCTCCACCGGCGCGGGCGGCGAGGGCCGCAATCTCCAGTTTGCCGATACCGTGATCAACTTCGACCTGCCCTGGAATCCCATGCGCCTGGAGCAGCGTGTCGGCCGCGTCCATCGCATCGGCCAGGAACACGATGTGTTCATCTTCAATTTCTGCCAGGCGGGCACCGTCGAGGAGCACTTGCTGCGCGTCCTGCACGACAAGGTCAATATGTTCGAACTCGTAGTGGGCGAGATGGACGCCATCCTGGGCAGCCTCGACGATGCGCGCGATTTCGCGGATTTGGTCATGGACCTGTGGCTCTCCGCGCGCCAATCCGGCGGCGTGGAGCAAGTCTTCGAGGAATTAGGACAGCGGCTGCTGGCGGCCAAGGCCGAACATGCCAAGGTGAAGGAATTCGACGAAGCGCTGTTCCATCGGGATTTCGAGGTGTGATGTGATTCAGTTGAGCGATTGGGCGCGCGACTTGCTCATCAGCCGCGGCGCGCTCGTAGAGGGCGAAGGCGAGGGCGTCGTGCGCGCGCTGGTGCCGCCCGATGTCTCCGCCAAGCTGTCGGTTAGCGACTGGCTGTCGCTCGATTTCGGTACGCGCGGCGGCGCCGACGATCCCGCGGAATGGATGGACCGTCTCAGTGCGCTGCTGCCTCCCTCGCCCGCGGTGGCCGGCGTGCGCCTGCGCATGCGAGCGCCCACGGGACGTATCGATGCCGATGCCATCCTGAATCGCGAACTGGTCGTCCAAAACGGGGTCTGGCGCCTGCTGGAAGATTACGCCGGCGCCTCGCCCTATTACCTGTTCTCGTTTCAGCACACCGTGGAGTCCGACGAGCGCTCCATCGGTTACGCCGGCGTTTGCCTGAATGGCGCAGCGCGTTCGCTCGCCGAACAGCCCGAGCGCCTGCTGCGTTCCGTGCGTGACGACCTGGAGGACGACCCGGCTTTTGCCGTGCCCGCCGCCGAGTTGCGCGCACTCTATCCGCTGGCCGCCCGCGCCGCCGAAGCCGAAGTGCGCGGCCGCATCGCGTTCATCGAGCAAAGCGCCAATCGCCGCCTCGCGCGCGATTGCGAGCGCATGGAATCGTATTACAGCGGACTGCTGGCCCAGCTTGAAAAGCGCGCCGCCCGCCGGACGGCCGAGCCGCAGGCCGCCGAGAAGGATCGCGGCCGTATCCAGGCTACCCACCTTGACCGCGCGGCGAAGCTGGAAGACCTCGTCCGCAAGTATTCTTTGCGCGTCCAACTGGAACTTACAGACGTCTTAGTGGTGTCTCTGCCGGTACGCACGATTTCCGTCCGGCTCATCCGCAAGAAAGCGGAACGGCAGGTGACGCTCGCCTGGAACGCAATCCTGCGCGCCCTCGACACGCCGCTCTGTGAAGCCTGCTCCGGCCGCGCCCACCCGCTGTATCTTTGCGACGACAAAGTCCACCTGCTCTGCGCGAATTGCTGGAGCCCCTGCCCTGCCTGCGGCCGCGTCTTTTGCCGCGCCTGCCAGTCGAAGTGTAAGTGTGGGGCGATCGACAATCCATCGGGCTGATGTGGGGCGGCCAATCTTGGCCGCAGCCGCCTTTGCAGGCGGCCAGGGCCGGCTGAAAGCCGGCTGCGGACAAAACTGCCCGCCCCACAACTCCGCCATCACAGCGCGGCGAGCAGATCCTCCACCGTCGCATTATCCCCGAACGTGCGGCTGACATGCGCATACCGGTCCACATCGCCCGGCCCAAACACAAAGCTCCCGCCAAGCTGAAACGGATTCTGCCCCAGCTTATGCTGCCGATGTCCACCCGAGCGCGCCCGGTCGCGGGCGGTCTTGTTATCGCTCCGCAGCAGATGCAAGAGGTTCGCGTTACGCAACCCAGCGGCCCGGTACGCCAAGCGTTCCTCGTCGATCAGCAAAGGGAACCGAATCCCCGCCTCCTCCCGGAACAAGCGCGCGTAGTTCGCGTCGCCCAGCCCGATGGCCGCCAGGTTGGCGCCCCGCTCGCGGAAGTCCTGCTCCTGTGCGCGCAACTGCGCGACGTGCTCGCGGCAGAAGATTCAACCGTAATGGCGCAGGAAGACCATCACCGCCGGCTGCCGCTCCCAAAGCGAGCCGAGGCGGATTTCGCGTCCATCCGCGTCGGGCAGAACCATCGGAGCAAGCGATTCGGCGAGCATCTTAGAAAGTATAAGCCTTCCGCACACACACGGAATCCATCATCAGCGGCGACGGGATCATGCTATCGGGACGGGGCACCGCGCCGGGCAGCCCGGCGATGCCATAGGATTGATCGATCGCCTCCATGCGGTAACCCGCAGCTGGATCGCGCAAGCGCATGCGCAGTTCGATGCCCTGCTTCGACACGTTGAAATAGCAGAGTCCCCAACGCTGCATGCTGTAAGCGTAGGCTTTCTGGCCGGGCTTCAAACCGGCGTAAGCCTTGGCTGCCTCGATGGGTGTGCCGTCGACGGTAGCCTCCAGCACCGGGTTGCGCTCGTCGCCGTAAAGATACACGCGCGGCGCCTGGCGCGGCGAGCTCACGCGCAGGTGCAGCTCATTGGCCGCGCCGTCGAGCCGCTCGATCAGCGGCGCAGGCAAAGCTACGGCAGGCGCTTCGTGAATCAGGTATTGCCACCGCATGTACGGCACGTATTGCGGCAAGGGGGCGCGTTGCGGGTTAGCTCCCAGATAGTGCGCGGTCCAGTCGTCTTCCTGTAGATCGAGGCTGAACCAGACGGCTTTGCCGGTATCCGTGTCCAGGCCGTAGTAGATGCTGTTGGTGCGCGGATCGTCTCGACTGATGCCGGACATCGATGCGCCCGCGATCAGGCATCCTGCACAGACCAACGCGGCGGCGCCGGGCAATCGCCAACGGCCTGCGCCGGCGATCAGGCTCAGACAAGGGATCAGCAGTCCCAACAGGAGCAAGGTGGTGAAGGCGCCCACGAAGGCCATGCGCATGGTTAAGGACTGGAACAGCAGCTCGATAGTGGGCGCCATCAGGATCAGTCCGGGCAGCGCGAAGACCCACTGCAGAATCAGGCCATCGCGACCCATCGCGACAATGCCCAACGCAATGGTCGACGAAAGCATCGGCCATAGGAATAGGTACGTGGCGCCGGGCATGAACGCGCTGCTGGCCAGCGCGAGCAGCAACCAGCACAGCAGCGCGCCGGCCCACAGGTTCAGCACCCGAGCGCGCTTTTGGAATAACGCATAGAAGGCGGTGGTCAAGGCCACGGCCAACGCCACGCTGGCCAGGCGATAGATGCCCGCGTGATAGGGATCTCCGGCGAAGGCTTGCCAGAGTCCCGCGGCCCGGCCTTTGGCGAGCGACCACATCACGGTCACCGCGGCGCTGGCGATCGCGATCGCCAACAGAAATCCGAAGAAGCCTGCCAGCGTTCCGCCCAGCGTCAGCCGGCCCTTCGAAACGCCCAGCGCCACCACGGCCGCAAACAGCAACGCGGCGAACCCGGCCAGCGGCACGCTCCAGCTCGCCGGATACACGATGCAACCAAAGAACGGCAAAACGAAGTAAGTGGCGTCAGCGCTCTTCAAATCGCGCAGGTCGATATTGCCGAAGCGCCGCGCCAGCGCCAGCGCGTAGTCGCCATCCTGCTGCAAGCTGCGCGGATCCAGGTGCGCCAGGTCGTCATACTGAGTGTGATAGTAGGCCACGTCGTTGACGTAGGCGAAACCCAGTCCGGCCAGCCCGGCCTGCTTGAAGAACGTGAGATCGGTATCGTTGGGCAGCAGCTTATAAGCTTCGTAGCTGAGCGACGAAGTGACCGGATGGGGCGCGGCGGCGGCGAATTCGCGGACCAGCTTTCCGTTTCCCTCGGTGGTCTCGAACATCATGGCAGGCCCGCTGGTGCCGCGCGCTTCGAAGTTCATCACCAGGCCGATTTGTTTCACCAGAGGATGATGCTCCAGAAAGCCCTTGGCCCCCAGCAGCCCGCCTTCTTCGCTGTCGGTGAACAGGAAGACCACGTCGTTGCGCAGGCGCGGGCCGGCCAGCAAGGCGCGCAGCGTTTCGAGCTGCAGGGCCACGGCATGGCCGTCATCGCTGACGCCGGGACCCGCGGAGACCGAATCGTAATGCCCGGCGAGCATCACCGCCTTGCTGCTGGCAACGCCGGGCAATCGCGCCACGATGTTGTATACCGTGGCGGCGCTGTAAGGAGAACCCCAGCGCGGGTTGACCACAATAGCGGTTTCGACCTCCGGCTGCACGCCCAGCGCCGAGAGCTGCTGCACGATATAGTCGCGCACCGCGTCGTGCGCCGCGCTGCCGACCGGATGCGGCACGCGCGCGAAAGCCCGCAAATGGACGAGAGCGCGCGCGGCCGAGAAGTCCGTCGCCGGAGCGGTGGCGGGGACTACCGGCGGCGGGCTGACCTGCTGCACATTCCACCAGCAGACACCCACCAGGAAAATCAGCGTAAGTAGGGCGGGCCTCCAGGCCTGCGCGGGTTCTCCAGAACCCGCTCGACGCAGCACCTCAGTCATGCTTCGCACACACGAAGTTGGCGGCGTCGTCGGTGCTGCCGGCGCCCTGGTAGCGCGCGACCAAAGGATACGCGCACAAGGGGCGCGTGCGCACGACGGCGCTCGCGGGGTCAAGGTCGCTCTTGCGCTTGGCGGCGACGATGCGCTCGGGGGCGACTCCTTTTTCGACCCAGCGCTCCAGCGCGGCATCTATGTCGCGATCGGGATCGCCTGAGGGGACGGTGAACTGGCCGAAGCTGTTGGGGCCGGAGCCGCCGCCGCAATGCTGCATTCCCGGCACCATGAAGAGGCGGACGAAAGTGTCCGCCTGCTCGGCGCCCATCTTCGCCGCGACGCTGTCGTAATAGTCGACGGTGTTCTGCGGCGCGATTGCGGCGTCGCTCCATCCGTGATAAAGGATCAGCTTGCCGCCGCGCTTGCGGAACGGGTCTAGGTCGGGATTGGTGGCGTTGAGGTTGCGGGATTGCTTGTCGTCGGCGGCCTTGGTGTCGCGGTCGGCGTTGAAGGTGTGGTAATCCCAAGCGGCGCTGTCGAACACCATGTTCTTGAAGAACTGCGTGCCGAACGCATACATCAGGCTGCGCTCGGGGACCGCTCCGGTGATCCAGACGGCCCAACCGCCGGACTCGGCCTCGCCGCCTGGAGCGTATCCGGGGAAGATCTGGCCGTGGGAATTGTGCCCGCCCGCGTACAGCTTCTTGAGCGCGGCTACCTGCGGCGCGGTCAGGCAACTGTCTTGCTCCGCGGCCTGGCACAGGAGCACGCCCGGATCGAAATGGCAGCGCGAGGGGTCTTCGATCACGCCGTCCTTCACGCCATCCAGCGCATCGCAAGCGGCCAGGGCGGCGGCCTGAATGGCCGCCAGCTTCTTCGGCGGAATGAAGCTGTCCTTATCGCCGAGCAGCGCCAGATTATCCCAAGCGGCGTTGGCCAGCAGGTGCGTCCAATAGTTGGCGGGCGCGCCGGCGATGATGCCGTCGTAATCCTCGGGATAGCGCTGGGCTTCCATCAGCGCCTGGCGGCCGCCGTTGGAGCACGAGCTGAAGTAGGAACGCTTGGGAGCCTCGCCGTAGAAGGCGTGCAGGATGGCCTTGGCTTTCACGGCCGTTTCGTGAATGGCGCGATAGCCGAAGTCGGCGATCTTCTCGGGGTGATCGAGCGCCCAGGCGGCATCGACTCCTGGCGTGGAGCGGTGACCGGTGTCGGTGCCGGCGCTGGCGTAGTTGTGGCCGACGGCGTTGGCCAGTTGGTCGTAGCCGATGTAGCCGGCGAAGCCGCCGTTGCCTGCGCCCTGAAACTTGCCGTTCCAGTTGGAGGCTGGCATCCAGACTTCGAACTGGATGTTCGAGTCGGAGGACGGCTTGATGACTCCGGCCACGCGGCAGAACGCCGGCAGGTTGGGCAGGGCTTTGCCGCCGGGCGGCGTGAAGCTGCCGGCAGGGACTGACTCCGCGGTGGTGATCGACAAAGCGAGCAGGTCGAGCTTGGCGAGGCTTTCGCAAGTCTGGGCCGCGTGGAGCGCGGAACCGGCCTGCAGGCAGGCGGCAAGGATGACTGACGTTTTCGTGGTCATAAATGGTTGGCTTCTATTGAATATACGACTAATCGAGCAGGCTGGCGGCGTGGCCCCGCCCGTGGAATGGGCCGGTCTTTTCAGAATGTGCCAAATACTGGCTGTAGACCGCAGCAGGCGAATCGCTATCAACTATTTAACGCGCAAGAGCTCACGTCGAGATGGGGCTATCCTGGTCCATCTCGATGATGGGACGAATCGGCTGCTGGTCGAGTTTTGCGGCCCGTGACCGCAGTGACAGCCCGAAAACTGGATGAGATAGGTTGGCCGAAAAGGGCCCGGGCGGCCGTGCTCCGCAACTTGAGATCTCGTTTTCGCTAGAACCATCTGCAACGGATAATGTACGGATGCGTAATTCAGGACCTCTCCACTACGGGATGGGTTAAACTTAGCTGATCCACGCGCATGCCGCTCCCTCCAGGCACAAAAATCGGACCTTACGAAATCCTCTCGCCCATTGGCGCCGGCGGCATGGGCGAGGTGTACAAGGCCCGCGACACGAGACTGAATCGCATTGTTGCAGTCAAGATTCTTCCACCGCGCCTTGCCGGTAGCGCCGAATCCCGCGATCGTTTCGAGCGCGAGGCGCGCATGATCGCGAGCCTCAATCATCCCCATATTTGCACGCTCCACGATGTCGGCCACCACGGCGGGCTGGATTATCTGGTCATGGAGTTGCTCGAAGGCGAGACACTAGCCTCACGGCTGATGAAAGGCCCGCTGCCGCTGGAGCAGACGTTGCAGTACGCCATCCAGATTGCCGGCGCGCTGGACAAAGCGCACCGCACAGGCATGACCCACCGCGACCTGAAGCCGGGCAATATCATGCTGACTCAGTCGGGGGCGAAGCTTCTGGATTTCGGTTTGGCGAAGTTGGAACAAGGCGCATCCGCGGTTGGAGTTTCACTCTCGCAGCTTCCGACGGCGGAAGATCCCATCACGGCGCAAGGAACAATTGTGGGGACGCTGCAGTACATGGCGCCCGAGCAACTCGAAGGCAGGGAAACGGACGCTCGCACGGATATCTTCGCCCTCGGCGCCGTGGTCTATGAGATGGCGACGGGAAAGAAAGCGTTTGAGGGCAAGAGCCAGGCGAGCACAATCGCGAGAATTCTGCAAACCGATCCGCCGCCGATTCGTTCGCTCCAGCCGATGACGCCGGCAGCGCTCGATCGTCTGGTGCGGACGTGTTTGGCGAAGGATCCCGACAGTCGCCTCCAGTCGGTACAGGACGTCAAGCTGGAACTTGAATGGATTCGCGATGCGGCCCCGGAGCCTTCGGAGCTGGGAGGTGCGGCCTCCATTTCCGGTTGGCGTCGAGCGCTGCCCTGGGTGCTGTTCGGCGCGACTGCGCTCGGATTCGCCGCGTTCGCCTGGGTGCACCTGACGGGCATGGAGGGCACGGGTCGCGCAGAGCCAGTGCGACTCCAGATCCCACTGCCCAACCTCATGCGATTAACCGGGGCACTCGCGCTCTCCCCGGACGGGCGGCAGTTGGCCTTCGTTGCAACCAGTGCCGACGGCATACCACGCATATGGATTCGCGCACTGAATTCGCTCGAAATGCGGCCCCTGCCGGGTACCGAATCCGTGGGTACCCTGTTGTTCTGGAAGCCCGATAGCCGGTTCATCGCATTCGACGCCGGCAAAGAACTGAAAAAGATCGATAGTTCCGGCGGGCCGGCGGAAACCGTGTGTGGCCTGAATTTGACGGGAGTTGGTGGCTCGTGGAACGCGGACGGTGTGATCCTCTTTGGGCAGTTTGGGGGACCTATCATGCGGGTCTCCGCGGCGGGTGGTGTTGCTACGCCCGTTACAGTTCTCGATTCTCCGCACGGAGACGTGGCGCATGCAGAGCCGCGGTTTCTTCCCGACGGGAGACACTTCATCTACCTGCGCGATCTGGGCACGGATGGCGCCATCTCGGCAGGCTCGCTCGATGTAAAGCCCGAGGAGCAAGACTCCAGGCGACTGGTTCAGGCAAGTCTCGGCGGTGCATACGCCCCATCTTCGGACCCCGGCTTCGGGCACATGCTTTTCCTGCGCGGACAAACACTGATGGCGCAACCATTCGACGCCCGCCATCTCAAGATTTCCGGAGACCCGGTTCGAGTGGTGGAAGAACCGGTGGCACAGTATTGGGACGCAGGCGTCCTTTCGGTTTCGGCCAACGGCACGCTGGCTTACTGGTCACCCGGAAATGTGGAAAGCCAGCTCACCTGGTTCGACGCGCGAGGCAAGATTCTGGGCACGGTGGGGAGTCCGGGTCCATACTACAGCGTCGCTCTTTCGCGGGACGGGACGCGAGCTCTCGTGTCCAAGTCTGGGCCGGATCTCGCTCATTCTCTGTGGCTGGTCGATATGTCACGGGGTACCAATGCACGGGTTGAGCTGGATCCGTTGAAGGACGGTGAGGAGGGCGTTTGGGCCGCGGACGGGCGTGGCATCGTCTTCGGTTCCATGCGCGCCGGGCATTTGACGGACATTTACGAGAAACAGATGGGTGGGGCGGCGGACCCTGAGGCATTGATCAGGTCCAACGAGGAGAAGTACCCTTTGAGTTTGTCGCCGGACGGGCACTTTTTGCTGTACGGCAGGGTGGGAGGGGGACCGTTACATAAGTTGTGGGTGCTTCCGCTTCAAGGCGGCCGGAAGCCGGCGCCGTTCCTTCGGACGGAATCTGATGAGCCTGATGCCCGTTTTTCTCCCGATGGGCGCTGGGTCGCGTACGTATCGAACGAATCGGGCCGTTTTGAAGTTTACGTTCGAGCCTTCTCGCCAGATCCTCTGGGGCAAGGAATCTCGGATGCCGGGGGCAAGTGGCTGATTTCCGACAAGGGCGGTTCCAGTCCCATGTGGCGGGAGGACGGCAAAGAACTGTACTACATCGCCCTGGATGGAAAGTTGATGACGGTCGCGCTCGCAGCGGGGTCCGCATTCCAGTCGAGTCTTCCGAAGGCCCTCTTTCAGACCCCGCCGGGTGACAACGATACGACCCGCTGGGCGCCTTCACCGGACGGCACGCGCTTTTTGTTCCTGGTGCCCGAGACGCAGGAAGCGGCGCCCTTCACTATTGTCCTCAACTGGCAGGCGGGGCTGAAGAAATGAAGTCGACGGCCACCTGGATAATTGATCCGACGGCTCGACCTCGGCATTTAGTAACTTGCCCAGTAACGCAATGTTTTTGAAGTGGATGGCGCGATTCCGTCCGGATGGCCACCCTTCCACTACTTTTGGCGGGCGCCGGCTCCACGCCAAGCCCCGAAGTTGAAAAAGTAGGGTACGGATGCCGTAAACCAGGAGCTATGTTTTTTCGGGTGGGTTATTTCACAACCCGCTCCCAGGTCAAGATCGATTCGACGACGGGCGAGGTGAGTTCCGGGGTATCGATCCGCAAGGACACACGATTCGGCCCTTGAAACGTAAACCATCGCTTGCGAGCCCTGCCGACAAAGTTGGGGATTCTCTCGATCTCCACGTGATGGATTACAAATCCCTCTTTCGCATGAATCTCGACAGTGGCGCAGTAGGCACCAAGGCCCGTGATCCCAGACAGAGCCTCTTCCGGTGTCGGCGCGGCTTCCGACTTCCATCGGGGCCGATTCGGATTCATGCTGACATAGCACATGTGACCGGTATCGGTGTAGATAATATAACCGACGCTGCGCGGATTTTGCCTCGTCGTCCCGTCAGCGAGGCGCTCTGTAAAAGATACGAGCCGCCACATGCCTACAAACTGCTTGGCGATGTCATCTTGGGATCGAGCATACGACATACTGTTGGGCAGGCCGAATGCTAGGAGCATCGAAAGTGCGACCATCTCTTTCATCGTCTTCACCTTTCAAGGATGAGTGCTTACGAGCTTCTAAGCTTAACCCGGACTGCGCCAGCCGGATAGCTCCCAGATGGTCGGGTTAACCGGAAGTTGGTCGGAATCGGCACTCTGGGAGATCACTCACGCGAAGTCCCGACCCATAAGGATCCGGAACGGCTGACGCGCACGCGACCGTTATGGCGTTCCGAGCGCCCACGGAGCCGGCCCCTCGGACCAGTGTCTAGGATGTGACGGACCCGGAACATGAGACGGCGCGCGGGATTTGACATTCCTGCCAGACCAGGGTCTCCAACAGAAGCGGTCCCGGCGTCTAGCAGGAAGCTGAAAAAAACCTCACAGGCTGAAGCCTGTACCACCTTATTCCAGCAGGCTGGCGCGCAGCAGTTCCGCAACACTCCAGGCCTGCGCGATACAGCCACCGGCCCGCTGCGGCGCGTCGCCATCGAAGACTTCGGGGACCTGGCCAAGACCCTCCTCCGCGGCGTACCGCCGCAACTCCGCCAGCCATTGCCGGACCTGTGCCTGGGCTTCGCGCGAGTGGCCATGTACATAGAGGTAGGCGGAGACGAACGGTCCCATCAACCAGGGCCACACCGTGCCCTGATGATAGGCGCTGTCGCGGCTCGTCGGATCGCCCTCGTAACGGCCGCGATAGCGCGGATCGCCGGGCGCCAGGGTGCGCAGGCCATAAGGCGTCAAAAGCTCCCGCTCCACGGCGTCCACTACGGCTTTGGCTTTATCGGGCGGAAGCATCTGGTGGAAGAGGCTCACGGCGAAGATCTGATTAGGCCGCATGGAGGCATCCCGGACATCTCCATCGATGACGTCGTAGAGGCATCCGGCCGCCTCGTTCCAGAACAATCGCGGAAAGCTGTTGCGGGCGCGATCGGCAAGTTCACGATAGTGGTCGCGATCCGCGGCGTGATCGAAGCGGCGCGCCAGATCTTCCATCACCCGGAGGGCGTTATACCAGAGCGCCTGGATCTCGACAGGTTTGCCGCGCCGCGGCGTCACCACCCAATCGCCGATCCTGGCATCCATCCAAGTCAGCGCCACGCCGGGTTCGCCGGCGCTCAACAGGCCATCGGAATCCATGTGGATACCGTACCTGGTGCCCCGCTCGTGCCAGGAGACGATGTCGGCGAGCACGCCATAGAGATGGTCGCGCACGAAATCGTCGTCCCCGGTGCGGGCCGCGAGCGCGCGCACGGCCTCGAAGAACCAGAGCGTGGCATCCACCGTGTTGTATTCCGGTGTTTCTCCCGTGTCGGGAAAACGGTTGGGCAGCATCCCCCGATCCACATACCCGGCGAATGCAAGCAAGATGCTTTTGGCCGCATCGTACCGGCCGGTCTCGAGCGTCAGGCCGGGAAGCGCAATCATGGTGTCGCGCCCCCAATCGCCGAACCAGTGATAGCCGGCGATCACCGTGGTCTGGCTGCCCCGCTCGACGATGAACTGATCGGCCGCGCGCGCCAGCCCAACCAGCGGGCCGCGGCGCGCGATTTCGGCGGCGCGAAGCCCGGCGATCGAGCGCTCCGCGGGCCGCTCCATCGAGGCCAGCACCGAGGCGGAAGCGTCGCGATGCAAGTCGAAAACCAGAACCAGCGGGTTGAACAGGTCCTCGCGGAAATCCAGGCCGCGCTCGCGC
Organism: Bryobacteraceae bacterium; assembly: GCA_049520215.1. Taxonomy (GTDB): domain Bacteria; phylum Acidobacteriota; class Terriglobia; order Bryobacterales; family Bryobacteraceae; genus Bog-159. The sequence continues at coordinate 13,049 of JBEKPZ010000012.1, forward strand.
TCCCGGTCGTATTCGAAATTGCGGAACCAATATCCGGCCGGCTGAATGTCCGCGCCGGAGTGCTTCAAATAAAGTGATGGTAGGCCCGCGTACGGGCTCAACTGCACGCAGTTGGCGGCGATTTCGATACGCGGGTCCAGCGCGTCATTCTCATGGGTGGTGGCGTGGTAATCGCGGAAGGCAATCAACGGCCGCAACTCGAGCTTGCATTCCGCGGGCACCGCGCTTCTGGGCGCGCGCAGCGTGTATTGAATGACGGAAGTGTTCTCGCCATGCACCATGAAGACCGACTTCTCCAGCTCGACCTCTCCTATCCGGTAGACGAACCTAGGAAAAGGATCCTGCCGAAACTCCTGCAGCAGCAAGTAGCCCTGGGGATGAACCACGTCGGGATAGCGGTTGGCCGATAGATCGTGCCGGCGCCCATCGACCACCAGCGTCTCCTCCAACTTCGAAAGCAGCAGCATGCGACCCACGGGAGGTTTGGTGGCGGCGATCAGCAGGCCGTGATAGCGGCGCGTATTCAGGCCGGCGATCGTGGATGACGCGAAACCGCCCAGGCCGTTGGTCTCCAGCCATTCGCGGCGGAGCGCGATATCTGTGTCCATCTGTGGTTAAAGGCTTTGGCCGTATGCCGGGATAGCGGCTCCGGTGATCTCCGCGCCTGCATCGGAAACCAGGAAGGTCGCGATGCGGGCCACATGCTCCGTCTGCACCCATTTCGAAGGGTCCGCGTCCGGGCTGGCCTTGCGGTTGGCTTCGGTATTCATGGTGCCGGGCAGGATCGTGTTCGCGGTGATGCCGGCGTCCGCGTTTTCGAGCGCCGCCGTGCGGATCAGCGCCACCAGAGCCGCCTTCGAGGTATTGTACGCGCTCAGATTCGCGGCGGGCTCGACAGCCTGGCGGCTGGAAATCGCCACGATGCGCCCGCGCCTGGCCTGGCGCATCTGCGGAATCACGGCCCGCAAGACGTTGAACGCCGCCCGCAGATTCAGGTTCATCATCAGGTCCCAGGTCTCGTCGCCGGTCTCGGGGATGGGCGCCCCGCCGGCGAATCCGCCCATCACGTGTACCAGTGCGTCGACCTTCCGGAAACGGCGAATGGCGGCGTCCACAAGCTGGTGAGCGGATTCCGCGACAGTCAGATCCGCCGGGATGGCGGCGAAGCGCGGACTCGAAAAATCGGAATCTCGGATGCTCTTGGAGGATCCGGCCACCATGGCGCCAGCCGACAGAAACGCTTGGGTAACGGCAGTTCCCAGGCCTCCCTTGGCGCCAGTGATCAGGACTACACGATTGTCGAACTCGTTCATGGCTTCCCTCCCTGTGGCATGGCGTACATCGCGGCGCCCCAGACCCGGCCATTGCCCGCCTCCTGCACGAAGGCGATCAGCCGGGAACCGGCCTGCGATTTGCCGGCACGCATCGGTAGCTGCTTGGTAAACATCGCATGCGTGCTGGCGCTCCCAACCTGCTGGATGTCTCCCACGATAGATACATAGCCGAGCGTCCGGCCCCGATTCTCTCCGCCCAGCACCTCCGAGGTACCCCGGTCCGCGGCGTGCGCCACGTAGATATTGGCTTTGTGGATGGTCCCCTCCGGAAGGGGGTCCACCTCGAGCGTTACGGCCGCGTCGCCGGATGCCGCGGCGCGCATGCGGATGCCCACTTTGGGCTCCCCGATGGCGCGCTGGATTGCCGATTCTGCCTTTCGTGCGTCGCTGCCGTTGCATTCCGCGCCGCCGTCCACCACCATTTCGGGCGTATAGGGTCCGTCCAGACCGAAGCGGCGCGCATATGTTTCCTGCCGGGCGCTGAACGCCGCCGAGGAAAACGGATCCGTCCACCCCAGGTGGTTCCAGTAATCCACGTGCTCGCTGAGCACGATGATTTGGGCGCCGGCGATGGGCTGTTCGCGGTCCAGCTTTTCGAGCAGGGCGTCGGCCGGCGGGCAACTCGAACAACCCTCCGATGTGAACAGTTCTACCAGTACTGGCTGGCGCTGATTGGTCATATCGTCGCCCGCGCTTGCGGTACCGACCACGGCGGCTATCGCCACGGCCAAGCCGATCCAGAGCAGTTTCGTGCGCATACGGATCTCCCCCTCAGATCTATTCCAATTCTCGCGCACTTGCAGGCAGCCCGTGGCCGGCCAGTGGTGGGGCAGTCCCCCGCCTGCGCGGGCCTCTCAGGCCGCCCTACGCGAGCTCCGCTCGCGAAGGCCGATTGACAATCGGCCTGCAGGTTGGCAACCTGCCCCACAGCCCGTTGGGGCTATAAGGCTAGCCGTTCGCGCCCCAGTATTCGCCATACGACCTTTGAAATACGCAGTTTAGCCCTTGCGGGTCGTCGATCCCGAAGCCGCTTCCTACAATAGCGAACATGGCGGATTTTAAGGTAATACAACCTGAAACTACATATTCGGGATCGCGCATCGAGCCCTTGCGCAAGGGCCTTCCCAAGACGACGCAATCGTTGTGCCCGGAATGTACCCAGCTTCTGCCGGCCCGGATCTTCGAGGAAGACGGCCGCGTGATCATGCAGAAGTCGTGCCCCACCCATGGCGAATTCCGCGATATCGTGTTCTCGGACGTGCGCCTGTACTTAAAGATGGAGGAGTGGACTTTCGGCGACAGCCGGGGTTTGTCGAATCCCCCCGTCTCCGCCGCCACACGCTGCCCGGACGATTGCGGCCTCTGCAACATGCACACCAGCCACACCGGCTTGGCCAACATCGACCTGACCAACCGCTGCAACTTGACGTGCCCGGTGTGCTTCGCCAACGCCAACGCCGCGGGCTACGTCTACGAGCCCAATTTCGAACAGATCCGCGGCATGTTGCAGGCGCTGCGCGATGAAAAGCCGGTGGCGGGCCGCATCGTGCAGTTCTCCGGCGGCGAGCCGACCATCTATCCGCGGTTCTTCGATGTGCTGCGCATGGCGCGCGACATGGGCTTCTCGCACCTGCAGATAGCCACCAACGGGCTGAAGTTCACCGATCTGGAATTCGCGCAGCAGGCCAAGGAAGCCGGCCTACATACGCTCTACCTGCAATTCGACGGCGTCTGCGACGATATCTACCGCCGCACGCGCGGGCGTTCCCTGTGGGAGCAGAAACTGCAGGCCATCGAAAACGTGCGCAAGGCGAATCTGAAGATCGTTTTCGTGCCCACCATCGTCAAAGGCCTGAACGATCACCAGATCGGCGACATCATCCGCCTGGCGCTGGAGAACATCGAGTGTACCAGCGGCATCAGCTTCCAGCCGGTGGCCTTCACCGGGCGCATCGCGCGGCGGGACCTGGAAAACAAGCGTTTCACCTTGTCCGATTTCGCGCACGCGGTGAAGGTGCAGACCGGCATTTGCGATCCTTACGGAGACTGGTTCCCGCTGGCCTGCGTCTCGCCGTTTTCCAAGCTGCTGAGCGCCATGCGGGGCGAGCAAACCACCACGCTGACCTGTCATCCGCATTGCTCGCTGGGAACCTACCTGTTCGTGGACCAGAACCGGCACGCGGTGCCGGTCACGCAATTCGTGGATGTGGGTCCCATGCTGCAGGCCATGGACACGCTAGCGCGCAAAACGGAATCGCGCCGCGTGAAGCTCTTCTCGAAGTTCGAGAGCTGGAACATCCTGCGCAAGTTCTTCCACGCCGACAAGGCGCCGGAAGGGCTGACCTTCCAGATGTTCCTGCAGACGCTGCAGGGCATGACCGACAAACGCTACGGCCGCGGCAAGCTGGAGAAGCAGGGCTTCACTTACCGCACGCTCATGGTCGCGGGCATGCACTTTATGGACTCGTATAACTACGATGTCGAGCGCGTGAAGCGTTGCGTGATTCACTATGCCGCGCCCAACGGGCTGATCTATCCGTTCTGTGCGTATAACTCCGGGCCGGTGTACCGCGAAAAGATTGAGCGGCAGTTCGCCGTCCCGCTCGAGGAGCCGGCGGAGGCAGCGGAAACCGTTTGCTCTTGAGCCTTGGTGGGGCGGACCTCCAGGTCTGCGCGGGTCCTCCAGGACCCGCTGGCCCTCTGGGCCGGGAAACGTCATGAAAGTCCTCATCATCGGTCGGGGTGTGGTTGGAACCGTCTATGGCTGGGCCTTGTCCCAGGCAGGCATCGATGTCACTCACGTCGTGCGCAAGGAGGGGCTTGCCTCGACCGCCAGCATGGACCTGCTGGACTTGCGGCCCGGGCACCCGAAGCACGCCCGCGTGACCTATGCTCCAAAGACAGTCGGGCAGATCGCCCCTGCGGACGGCTTTGACCTCGTGATTGTCGCGACCAAGCACTACCAGGCTGCCGAGGCCATCCGCCAATACTTGCCCGGTGCGCCGCACGCCACTTTTCTGTTATTCACCGCCAATTGGGATGGAACCCAGGAGATCGACGGCCTTCTGCCGCGATCTTCGATCCTGTGGGGTTATGCCGCCGCCAGTGGGGGCCCCGATGATCGGGGCGTCCTCGTCGTAACCGTGGCCCCCACGGTGCGCTTCGGAATGTTGGAAGGCTCCGATCCCGATAAGTTCAGGGCTGTGACGGAATTGTTCCAACGGGCTGGCTTCACCCTGGACACCAAAGCCAACATCGTCGAATGGCTCTGGGTACACCATGCGATCAATGCGGGCGGAATAGGAATCGCCCTGTGGGCGGGTGGCATCGCCGAAGCAACCCGGAGTTTCAAGACCATGCGGCTGGGGGTATGGGCCATTCGCGAAGCGCTGGATGTGGTAGCGGCCCGCGGCGTCGACTTGAAGTCTTATCCCGACGCCAAAAGTGTCTTGAATATCCCTCCCTGGCTCGCGGGCCTGCCTGTCTTCTTCGCCGTTCGGTTTACGGAAAAGGGCCGGCGCCTTCTCCTGGGGAGTCACTTCGCCCACAGCCCGGACGAGATGAGACGTTATTACTTCGATGTGCTCCACACCGGAGAAAAGCTAGGCGTGGCCATGCCCCACTTACGCGTACTTCGCGAAAGGATCGAATCTCGCTAACCAGAAGATGCGGGGCCAAGAGGTCGATTTGCGCCAAGGGTTCATGGTGGCGGCTTTCCGGTGGAGGGCCTATCTATGAGTGCAGATCAACGCGCGGGTGGCCGGGCGGGTTTGTGCCTACGGGCGACTCGCCGGTGTGCTGACGGTGGGGACTTATCAGGGTCCGAAAGGGGGTGACGATTGCGGTGGAGTGAGGGCAGTGATATTGGCTGCCGACGAACGCGGGCGACGCCTCGAATAAAGTAAAACCAAGCCTAAGTATGAAAGTGGGCCTTAAGGCGTCAATGAGAAAACCGTACCGTGAGTATAACTAGGTGGGCCCTTTGAAGCTGAGCCTCTCGTCGTACCGTAAAGCACTCCACCGGTGCCGATCACGACACCTCCGATGGGGTAGAGGCCCTGTCCGCTGTGGTTCAAATTGAATGAGTGGAGCATCGCTGGGGTCCAGACGCCCGCATCTCCTGGTCTAAGCGAGAACACTATACCGGCGTCATGTCTCCCGCCAGCGGGGGTCGTGCCGTAAAGCACGCCGCCGCGACCTATAACCAGGCTCGACTGGGGCCTATTCTCTTGCTTGAAAGTGCAAATCACGGCTTCCGTCCACACGCCTCCGGCAGCGACAGGCGGGGTCAACGAGAACGCTGTGCCACCCGAGTCGACATCTCCGCCGAAGGCGGTGGTGCCGTAAAGTACTCCGCCACTATCTATAATCAAATCCGACTGGGGCTCACCTCCGTCTCCATTCTGGTTCGTGAAACTGTAAATCACGGACTCTGTCCAAGCGCCGCCCGGAGCCGCCGGTGGGGTCAACGAGAAGACCATGCCGAAGCCTCCCGCCGAAGTTCCGCCCAACTCAGAAGCGCCGTAGAGCACTCCGCCGCTGCCGATCACCACACCCGCTAACGGATAGCCCCCGTCGCCGTTTTCGAGGGTGAAACTGTGAATCGTGGATTCGGTCCATGCGCCGCCCGCAGATGCCGGCGGAGCAAGTTCGAACACCGTTCCGCATCCAAGCGAACAGTTTCCCGCCGGAGTCCCGCCAGCATATGTCATGCCGTAAAGCGCTCCGCTACCATCGATGGCCAGACTGCCCATATATGGCTCGCGCCCGTCGCCGTTTACACCGGTGAAACTGTGGAGCACGGACTCGGTCCACGTGCCGTCCGGAGATACCGGCGGGGTCAGCGAGAACACTGTGCCATCGCCCAAAGGACCGCCCTCGGAAGTGGTGCCGTAGAGCACTCCGCCACCGCCGATCACCACACCTGCCAAGGGGTTGGCACCATCGCTGCCGCCGTTAAAGCTGTAGAGCACAGCTTCGGTCCACGCGCCACCTAGGGATGCCGGCGGGGTCAAGGAGAACACAGTCCCACAGCCTGGACCGTAGGTCGTGGAGGTACATGGACCCGCGCCGCCGTAGGTGGTGGTGCCGTAGAGTACTCCGCCGCTGCCGATTACCACACCTCCGTTGAGGTAGGCTCCGTCGGCAGCCGCGTCGAGAGCGAAGTTGAAGAGCGTCGTCAGTGTTGGCTTCGTCTGAGCTGTGGAATTAGCAGTGAAGGCCACGACCGCCGTCAAACACGTTCCGCACATAATAAAAGCCTGTCGATAATGGCTTGCCATATTCTCTTCAGTCGGGAAAATCTATGAGCGGTTAGAGCATACCATGGGCAGGTTGGCAACTAGTTGGCAACCTGCTGGGCCGATTGTCAATCGGCCTTCCGTTGCGGCAAGCCGCTATGTGGGGCAGGCTGCCAGGGGAGGTTGCCAGGGGTGCCCTCTTCGCATACTTCACCGCATCCCCAGATTCCGCATCAAGCGATATAGATAATTCGGATGCACCCCCAGCAACTTGGCCGCCCCGGCGTGATCGTTCTTGGCTTGTTGCAGCGCGTGCGCGACGGCCTCGCGCTTGGCGCGATCCACGGCGTCCTGCAACCCCGGAGCCCCCGCCACCTCCGCCGGACGCGCAATCTCCCGGATACTCTCCGGCAGGTCTTCCAGTTCAATAATGTCGCTTGAGCCTAGCACCACCGCGCGCTCCAGGGCATTCTCCAACTCGCGAATGTTGCCCGGCCAGTCGTATTGCCTCAGGTACGCCCCGGCCTCTGGCGAAATGCCGCTGATGCGCCGCCCGCACTGCGCGCCGAACTTCCTTGCAAAGTGCGTCGCCAGGAGCGGAATATCCGACTGGCGCTCGCGCAACGCCGGCGTCTTCAAGGTCACCACGTTGAGGCGATAATAAAGATCCTGCCGGAACCTTCCCGCGCGTACCTCCTCTTCCAGGTTGCGATTAGTGGCCGCGATCAGCCGGATATCCAGCTTGATCGGCTGCGTGCCGCCCACCCGCTCCATTTGCCGCTCCTGCAGCACGCGCAGCAGCTTGACCTGCAACTGCAGCGGCATCTCGCCGATTTCGTCCAGAAACACGGTCCCGCCGGCGGCCACCTCCAGCCGCCCCTTCTTTTGGACGTGCGCTCCGGTGAAGGAGCCCTTCTCGTGGCCGAACAGTTCGCTCTCCAGCAGGTTCTCGGCCAGCGCCGCGCAATTCACGGCCATGAACGGCTGTCCTGCTCGCGGGCTGTTCTGATGCATGGCGCGCGCCACCAGTTCCTTGCCTGTGCCGGTCTCGCCAACGATCAGGACCGTGGAATTGGCCTGCGCCGCGCGCAGGATGTTGCGCTGCAACTCGCGCAGGCGAGGGCTGTCGCCGATCATGTGATGGTCCGGGTGCAGTTCCGATTCCAGCCGCTCGTTCTCCGTCTCGACCCATTCCAGGTGGAAGGCGTTCTCCAGCGCCATCGAAGCAATGTGCGCGATTGCAACCAGCAGTTGCAGATGCTGCTCCCGAAAAGCCGCACCTTCCAGGTAGACGATCCCGCCCACTTGCTCGCGGATCAGCAGCGGCGCTAACAACAGCGCTGCCGACTTCCTCGGATTGGCGCTGCCAGGCTGCTCCGCCTCCCCACTTTCCACGATGAGCCCGCAACGTTCCTGCATCACGCGCCGTACCAAGGTCCGGTTGATGCCTACCGGCCGATGCGGCGCAGATGCATCGCTCCGCACCGACAGCAGCGAAGGATCGCTGAGGTCCTCTTCGTACAGAAGGATCGCCCCGCGGCTTGCGGGGATCGCCTCGAAGATGAACTCCAGCAAGTGCCGCTCCAGCGTGCTGCGGGCCGGCGATCTGCGTACCTTATATAGAGCGTGAAACGAGTGCAGCATGATGCTGATGCGCAGCAAAGTCTGCATATCTTGCGAATTCTCCAGCGCCGCGGGAAGCTCGGCCTGGCCGGCCGCGATCTGGGTCACGCGGATATCCGCGGTGGTCTCCTCGCAGAGTATCTCCTCATCGGTAAGAAACCGCAGCCGGCTCCTCCCGAGCTGGATGGTATCCCCGTTCGCCAGTGCGCGCTCGGTTACCCGCGCGTCGTTGACCAGCGTGCCGTGAAAGCTGCCCAAATCTCTAATAAGGAAATCATCCCCTTGCCTGAGGATGACGCAGTGCTCGCGCGAAACCGACGAGTCTGTGAGTGAGAGCTGGTTCCACGGATTGCGTCCGATAGCAAACGAATCCATGGCGATCGGATGGCTGACGCCTTGGTCCGGACCGGTGATTACGAGCAGTCGGGGGTTCATCACATCCTCTATTGTTCACCTTTTGGTTACAGGATTCACCTGGAGGTTCACTCCGGCAGCCGGATGCGGGCGGCGTGCGCTCGCCGCCGGCTCCGCAATCGCTCGGATTATCAGCGACTTGCCCAAACCCGTTTAACCTTTCCGGGTTTGGCAGAGCGTGTGCTTCTCCATGCGACGTGATCCACCAGAAGCCACTGGAGGAGAGCAGAGGAGACAAGAAAATGAAAACGTTAAAGACCATCATGCTGAGCGTCGGCGCGCTTGCGCTGTTGGGAGCCAGCGGGCTCTCCGCACAAACCAGAGCGACTGCCACGATCCCGTTCCAATTCACCGTGCAGAACACCACGCTGCCGGCCGGTGACTACACCCTATCCACGACTTCCGCGACCCACGACGTGATGACCATCCGGAATGCCGAAACCCGCAAGGCCGTCATGGTGCTCGCGGCCAGCGCAGGCAGCGGATATCGGGGCACCCAGGACAAGAACGTCGTCGTGTTCCACAAGATCGCCGACCGTTACTTCCTGGCTGAGGTCAAGACCGACGCGGTGTGCGGCCACCTTTCCCCGTCCAAATTGGAGCGTGAACTCACCTCGGAGGGTGGCGGCCAACCGATGGCTGCCGTCATCGTTCCCGCCCTGAGCGCCCGCTAACCGGCGGTCGCCCTGGCAAAGCTCCACCGCACGATGTTGTGCGGTGGAGCCTTTTTTTTTGTTGTGACTCAATCCTTGCGGTGGTATGCTCTCTCAGATCGGAGGTTCTTTCACATGCTCGAGGGCCAAGAATACGATGCCGTGATAGTAGGATCGGGCTTCGGAGGATCCGTCCTGGCCTACAGGCTTGCGCAAGCCGGTCTCCGCGTCTGTCTGCTCGAGCGCGGCAAGGCGTATCCCCCGAATTCATTTCCCCGCTCCCCCGTTGACTTACGAAACAACTTTTGGGATCCCAGCAATGGCCTGTATGGATTGAACAATGTCTGGTCGTTCAAGGGCTCCGCCGGTCTGGTGGCCAGTGGCTTAGGCGGGGGATCGCTGATATACGCCAATGTCCTCATCAGAAAGGATGCGAGATGGTTCGATGCGTCCTGGCCGATTCAGTACTCCCAACTCGTACCGCACTACGAGCGAGTCGAGAAGATGATGAACGTGCAGCGGTATCCGCTGCACCGCGACCCATACGCTCAGACCAACAAAACCATCGAGATCGAACGCGCGGCGAGATGCCTGGGCCACGAACCTGTCCCGCTAAACCTTGCCGTCAGCTTCCGGACAATGCCCGTCGCGGACCCCGCGCACCCCGACGACGCTGTTAACCCGCCCGTCGTTGGCGGACCGATCTGGGAACCCTATCCAAATCTTCACGGAATGCCCCGGTCCACTTGCCGGCTTTGCGGTGAGTGCGACATCGGCTGTAACTACGGCAGCAAGAATACTCTCGATTTCAACTATCTAAGCGAAGCCAGGCGGCACGGCGCCGAGATACGGCCGCTGTCGCAAGTGGAGACGTTTGCGCCGCGGCGCGACGGCAAAGGCTACCATGTCACATTCATCACGCACGATGCGGATAGCCTTACGGGAAAACACCTCGACAAGCGGCAAAAACTGGCTCGCAAAAGGATAACCATATCGTGCGACCGCCTTATCCTTGCGGCCGGCACCATGGGAACCACCTTTTTGTTAATGAGCAACCAATCCAACTTTCCCAACCTGAGCCCCGCGCTGGGAAGCAGATTCAGCACCAATGGAGACGACCTTGCATTTTTCTTGGATGCCAAGAACAAGTTGCGGCCTGAGTTTGGCCCCGTCATCACGACTGCCATTCGCTATCCGGACTCGCTGGACGGAGATGGCGAGGTAGGCCGAGGCTTTTATGTGGAGGACGGAGGCAACCCATACCTCCTGAGTTGGATGGTTGAACTCTCCGGAGTGCTCGGATTAATCCGCAGGGCGTTTCGTTTTCTCTGGTACACGTTGTTAACTAAACTGCGCCTTGCCCGCAAGCCGGATCTGGGGTACCGGTTCGCGAAGTTACTGGGAAGCTGTCGGAGATCCAGTCATGCCATGCCCGTGCTGGTGATGGGCCGGGATGTCCCGAGTGGCAAGTTTAGTCTCAAAGATGGCTTCCTCGATTGCGACTGGACGGTTGTGCCTTCCAGGCGGTATCACCAGAGAGTGGCTCGGGAGCTTGGGAAGATCGCCGAAACCATCGGGGCGAAATACGTGGAGAATCCGCTTTGGCGATTTGACTTCCAAAAAGTATTGACCGCCCACCCGCTCGGTGGCTGCCCCATGGCCCGGAACCCGCAGGACGGGGTCGTTAACGAATGGGGAGAAGTATTTGGCTATCCCGGTTTGTATGTCGCGGATGGATCCGCCATGCCGGGACCCGTGGGACCAAACCCTTCGCTGACAATCGCGGCGTTCGCCGACCGGGTCGCCGACGGAATTATCGCACAGGCACGGCCTTAGACAGGGACCGAAATAGGAGCCAGCATGCCAACGACGGTTGAGTTTGAAGAAGTGATGAAAGGACTCGTAAAGCTCGGCGAATCAGATTGTGAACTTGGTGAGCTGAGCGGCCAGGCGCTGAGGGTCCATCTCAAGATTCACACCGAGGATATCGACTTCTTTCTGACCGACCCGCAACATCGCGGGCCCGTCGAAGGGTATGTGAAATACGATGCCCTGGGGGGCGAGCTTCCAGTCGAAAAAGGCGAGTTCGACTGCCTTGTCGGCACGGCGGGGAACAGCCGCGAAATCCGTTATCGGCTGTTCTTTCGCGATGGGAACGGCGCCCCGTACACCCTCAGTGGGGTGAAAAGGATCGGCCAGGATGGAATCCTCAATGTCTGGCGCGACAGTACGACGCTTTTCACCAGGATTTTCGAATCTCACATCGACGCTGCGCAGGAAAAAACGCAACAACCCAAGGCTGCCGGCATCCTTCACATCCATCCGCTGGACTTCATGGAGGAGCTGACCACATTTCGCGGCGAAGGAGGGTCCTTCACCGAGGAGGTTGAGGCGGTCGCGAAATTCGGCAGGTTCTTCCTGAGTACCTTGTGGGATGTTTACAAACCAATGCGGGGGACGGTTCGCTGCCACGGGAACCAGAGACACATCCCGTTGTTCACGCTGAGCGGCGTTGACAATGCCGCGATTTCGACTCACTATATAACGACCGGGGACCATCTGGGCTTGAGCATCCTCAGGTTCCAGCGGGCTCCCTGCAATGATGTCGTGGTACTCCTGCACGGGCTTACCACATCCACCGATATGTTCATCATGCCGGAACACAACAACATCGTCAACTACTTACTGGATAATGGATTCACCGATGTGTGGTCGTTCGATTGGCGCGGCAGCATGCGTTACAGCTATGACCTCTTCCCCGCGAAGTTTACGATGGACGATATCGCGCTCTATGATATGCCTGCCGCATTCTCGAAAATCCGTCAGATCGTTGGACCCGAGGCGCGTATCCATGTCATCTGTCATTGCGTCGGCTCGCTGACCTTCATGATGAGCCTGTACGCGAAACGCATCGACGGAATCGCCAGCGTGATCTCCAACAGCGTCTCTCTGACGCCACGGGTACCCACATGGTCCAAATGGAAGCTGTGGTTCGCGCCCAAGCTGTTCCCCGGATCGATGAATCTCAGCCCGCGCTGGGCCCATTTTCCACTGCGCTCCTTCGGTAGATGGCTTGCCATGTGGCTCTCACTTTGGCACAGAGAGTGCAACGTTGCCGCGTGTCATATCTTAAGTTTCATGTGGGGTTCCGGCAATCCTGCGCCCTGGGTGCACGAGAACATGGACGAAGTCACTCATCACCGCGCTGGCGACTTGTTCGGCGCCGTGAATATGAATTACTACATCCATATTCGGAAGATGGTGAGGAAGGGGGCGGCGGTAAAGATGTACCCCAACGATTCGCGATACGATCTATTGCCCGACGAATATCTCGAGCACGCGCAGGAAATCGATACGCCCGTACTATTCGTGTCGGGCGACCACAACAGAGAGTTTCTGGACTCGAATGCGGTCACTTTCCAGAGGCTCAATGAACTGAAGCCGGGTAACCGGAACGAATATGAGGACCTTCCCGGCTACGGCCACCAGGATCCCTTTATGGGCAAGAATAGCGACAAGGATGTCTTTCCGAAGTTTCTCAAATTTCTCGAACGCCACTCACACCGCTCCGCCGGCAGCCGCATCCCGGCCCAGGCAGCTCGATGAAAGAGCCCCGGTCCTCTCCATCGACTCAGTAGCGGAATCGTCGAGGCCCATGCCGTGCACCAGCGCGTGGAATCGCGAATGGTTATAGAGCGGCGCCAGCGACGGGCTTATGTGGATGTACCGAATGAGAAAATCGCGGTCCGCATAGGCTTTTTCAAGGCAATCGAGCGCCGCACCTTCATGTCCCGGCAGATTGGCGTGTATCCACGACTCGCAAATCGGAGAGGAGTAGTTTCTACGGCCGGCGTCCTGTACCGCGCGCAGCATTCTTTCGGCCTCCGCTGTATCGCCGGCCGTGGCGTAGCTGTGCCCCAGGGAGCCATATACGAGGGGAAGCCCTCCGCCGATTTCCTCCAGTTTCTTGAGCGCCGCCATAGCTTCCTGCGGTCGCCCGAGTTCACGGCAGGTGGCTCCCAGGCACCACAAACAATCGGGGTGATGGGGGTCCATCTCCAGCGTCTTCGCGCACTGTTCGGCCGCCAGCTCGAATTGCCGCGACAAGTAGTAAATCCATGCCAGGGTGCTGTTGTAAATCAGGGAAAGCGGCTCGCACTCGATGGCGCGGGTGATTTCGGCCAGCGCCTCGTCGAGCCGGCCTTGCGGGGTCAGCAGGCCGATCGCGTACCAGTGGTGGTTTAGCGCCGACTCGGGGTTCAGTTCCAGGCCCTGCCGGAATTCCCGTTCCGCGGCCGCCCAATTAAAATCGTTGACGGCCAGCACCGCCCCCAGGCATCCGTGCGCGTCTGAGTGCGTGGGATCCAACTCAAGCGCGCGATCACTGGCCTCTCTCGCTCTGCGCCATGCCTCGGCCGGGGGCAGCAAAGCCCTCTCGCCCATCACCAGGTAACACTCAGCCAGGCCGCAGAACGGCAAAACGTAGCCCGGGTCCGCGGCGGTTGCCTGCCCCAGAGTTTCCACGGCCTTGAATAAAGCGTCGGGGCTTGCACGATTCCACTGATAGCGGCCTTTGAGGTATAAATTGTAGGCGCGCAGATTCTGCGTGTACCGCTTTACCAGAGGCGGAGTCGCCTTGCCGGTAAGACGGACCTTCAATATGCCGACCACCTGGGCGGCGATCTCCTCCTGGACCGCGAAGATGTCGGTGACATCCCGATCGAAACGCTCCGACCATAGCACGCGCTCTTCGGCAACATTGATCAACTGCACATGAATGCGCATCTTGCTGCCGTACGTTCGGACGCTGCCTTCCAGCACCAGCCCCACCCCCAGCCTCGCGGCAGTTTCCGCCCGCCTTTGCACATCCTTAAGCGCGATGACGGAAGTTGGCGCCGCCACCTGCAAACCATCGAGCCGGGCCAGCGCGCCGGTTAATTCCTCGGTCAGACCATGGCTGAAGTACGCATGCTCCGGGTCGGCGCTCAGACTGCGGAATGGAAGGACGGCAATGGACGGGACGGCCCGCTCGCCCGCAACCAGTTTCGGAGGGCCTTGTAAATCGGTCCCTGGCGGGCAGGATCGCTTCAATTCAGCCAGCGCCTCGTCGATCCGCAAGTAGCGCTCGGCGGGGTCCTTCTGCAGGGCTTTTGAAAGCACTTGCACCAGGCCGGAAGGCACGGCGCTTTCGAGGAACGCAGTCAGTTCGAGTTGCTCGGATAAGATTGCGCGCATTAGCGCGCGCCGTTTTTCGGCCCGAAATGGCGCCCGGCCGATGAGCATCTCGAACAGTACCATTCCCCAGGCCCAAATGTCGGTGCGTTGATCGACGGGTCCCCCTTGTAACTGCTCCGGCGACATGTAAGCGACGGTTCCCACCGTTCCCGTGCGCGTTGAAGTCATGGAAGCGAGCTTCGCAACTCCGAAGTCCAGAATCTTCACCACGCCATCGGTAGTCACGATGATGTTGCCGGGCTTGATATCGCGGTGTATCACGCCGTGCCGGTGCGCCTTGGCCAGACCCAGGGCCACGTCCATCGCAATCCCTGCCGCCTCGGGTAGCGGCAGCGGGCCGCGTCTTAGTTTTTGGGAGAGAGTCTCGCCTTCGTAAAAGGCCATGGCGATGAACACTTGCCCTTCGGGTGTCTGTGAAATCTCGTGAATGGTACAAATGTTCGGGTGATCGAGAATAGAGGCGGTTCTGGCTTCCTGAATGAGCCGCGCGATGGCCTCTCTGTCATCGACCGCTCCTGGGGGAAGCGACTTCAGTGCCACAATGCGATCGAGGGTAAGGTCTTGCGCCTTATAGACGATTCCCATACCTCCGCTGCCGATCTTCTCGATCACTTTGAAGTGGCCGACAGTTTTCCCTTCCATGGTGCTTGTCATACATTCTAGCCTGAATCCGAGTTATGCGATAGCTTTCCTTTCGGGCGGTTCGGCTCGCTAATTGTGGGGCAGGTCAATACCCTGCGGTGCGTTTTCGACCGTGCGGCGGGTCTCCGGACCCTCCCCTCGCCTTGCTGATTTAGAATAGAGCGAATATGGACGGCGGCGAGCTGGGACATTTTTCCCTGGTGGAAAAGATCGGCGAGGGCGGCATGGGCCAGGTCTACAAGGCCCGCGACAAGCGCCTGGACCGTTTCGTCGCGATCAAGGTTCTGCCCGAAGCACGCCACGCCGATTCCAACCGCCGGGCCCGTTTCGTCCAGGAGGCCAAAGCCGCTTCCGCGCTGAACCATCCCAACATCATCACCATCCACGAAATCGGCGAGCAGGACGGGCGGACCTTTATTGTCGTGGAGCTGGTGGATGGCAAGGCGCTGAACGAGCTGATCCCGCGCAAGGGCATGCGGCTCACCGATGCGCTGCGCATCGCCGCGCAAGTGGCCGGCGCGCTCACCGCCGCGCACGCCGCCGGCATCGTACACCGCGATCTGAAGCCCGCCAACATCATGGTGGATGCGCACGGCCGCGTCAAGGTGCTGGACTTCGGCCTGGCGAAGCTCTCGGCGCCCGCCGCCACCACCGCCGGTGCGGACGAAACCACCTGCACCCTGGCTGTGGACCAGCCCGTCAGCGAAGAAGGGGTTGTCTTCGGCAGCGTTCCCTACATGTCGCCGGAGCAGGCCGAAGGCAAGCCGGTGGACGAGCGCAGCGATATCTTCTCATTCGGCGCGGTGCTCTACGAGATGATCACAGGACAGCGCGCGTTCCGCGGCGAGTCGCGAGCGTCCACGCTGGCCGCCATCGTGGAGAAGGACCCACCGCCGGTCACGGAAATCTCCGCCACCACCCCGCCGGAGCTGGAGCGGGTGATCTCGCGGTGCCTGCGCAAGGAAGTGAATAGGCGCAGCCAAAACATGGCCGATGTGAAGCTGGCACTCGAGGAATTGCGCGACGAATCCGAATCGGGGAAGCTGGCCCGGCCCGCCGCAGCCGTTGACGCTGGAGCCCGCCGCTGGCTGTGGCCGGCCGTGGCGACCGCCGGCGTGTTGCTCGCCGCGGCCGCCTTCACCTGGACTTACCTCAACCTCCGCGGAAGTCAGTCGAAAGGCCCGGAACTGGTGCGAGTGTCGCCCGATGACGGGCACATTTACAACCAACCGGCTATCTCGCCCGATGGCGAATTCGTCGCCTACGTTTCGGACCGCTCCGGCAAGAGAGAGTTGTGGCTGCAACAGGTGGGCGGCGGGGACCCGATCCAGTTGACTCACTCCGGAGAACAGGTGAACAGTCCGGCATTCTTCAGTTCGGCATTCTTCCCTGACGGTAAGCGGATCCTCTACGGCGCCACCTCGGCGGACTACTCCAAGCGCGTGCTCGAAGTGATCCCTGCCTTAGGTGGAGATCCGCATGTGTTGATCCAGGGCTGGGGCCCAGAGCTTTCTCCGGACGGGCGCCAGATCGCTTACTTCGAGAGCAACCAAAATCGCACGCGCTTGATGACGATCTCCTCCAGCGGCGGCCAGCCGCGGGAATTACCGGCCTGGGCGCACATGAAGGACTGGGGTGGCGCCGCGTGGACACCCGACAATCGCTATCCTCCTCTGCCTGATGTCAATGAAGCCGGAGGCCAGAGACACCGCAGACTCGGACTGGTTTATATTTCCGGTGGATGGAAGCAACCCGGTTGCCACGGGAGTCGGCGACGCGTTGCGTGCGGCGGGATTGACTATATCAAGACCAGGCCTGGTGACTGGCGACCGCGCGCTGTTTCTGGGTGGACCAGCCGGGCGGCGTAACACCTGGGAGATCCGCCTATCGCCGGGCTCGTGGCGCGTACAGGGAGTTCCGCGCCAGCTCACGTTTGGAACGCAGCCCGAAGGGCCCGTCAGCATTAGTGCCACGGGCACTGTGGCGCTCGAAGTCGGCAGCGGGTCCTCCAACCTTCATCTGATTCCCCTCTCTGCTGCCACCGGCCAACCCACTGGCGCCGTCCGGCCGCTCACCCAGGGCGGATCCTATAAGAATTTTGTCCGCGATTTATGGGGCGATCCCGGCAGCGCTTACTACGAAGTGTTTATGAACACTACTCTGCTTGTCTACGCAGTGCATCTGGATAGCGGAAAGCGGACTCTTGTGAGCACCGAGACTGTGGGGACGGGCCTATCCATCTCGCCCGACGGTCGCCAGGTTGCGTATTCCGTCGCGGAAGGGGATTCGTATTCGATCCGCGTGGGCGACGCCGGCACCGATTCGGCAGGGGCGCGCGTCGTCTGCAAGGCGTGTGGCGCGGCTGAAGGGTTTTCTCCCGACGGGCGATTCCTGTTCTATTGCCCCGAGGCCAAGCTCAACTCTAAGGCAAAGCTCACTGTTCGGCTTCTGGAAGTGTCCTCCGGCAAAGATAGGCCCTGGTTGGAACACCCGACCGAGTCTGTTTTCGTCGGTCGCCTATTTGGTCAGGACTCGGGATGGGTCCAGATAGAGCTGGCTGCGCCGGGATCGTGGTCGTTCAGCCGCCGCTATGTAGTCCCCTACAGGGCAGAACCGGTACCGCAACGGGAGTGGATAAAGATCCCATTACCCGACGGCAGCGAGAGCGACACTTGGCGCGTTTCCCCCGTGAGCAACTTCTTTTACTTCTTTGAGGGATCGAAACTCATGGCGGCCCGCTTCGATCCTCAGAGGGCCAGCTTCAACGAGCCCCGGGAAATCAAGTTCGTGCCGGGCTCCGACGTGACGCTTACAGCCGACGATGACTGGATGGTTCGCGGTCCCGGACTGGTCTTTTCGCACCGGGAGACCAGCGGGTCCGTGTGGCTGATGAAGTTGCCCCGTTGAGTCTCTCACCTTTTGGTTAGCGGATTCACCTGGAGGTTCAGTCCCGCCAGCCGCGCGCGCGTCCCCCGCGCTGGATTATCAGCCACTTGCGCCAATTCCGCGCGCGTTCCAGTTTGGCACAGCGCATGCTTTTATACGCGACGTGATCCACCAGAAGCCATTGGAGGAGAGCAGAGGAGAAAAGAAAATGACAACGTTGAAGACCATCATGCTGAGCGCCGGCGCGTTTGCGCTGTTGGGAGCCAGCGGGCTCTCCGCACAAACCAGAGCGACTGCCACGATCCCGTTCCAATTCACCGTGCAGAACACCACGCTGCCGGCCGGTGATTATACCGTATCCACGACTTCCGCGACCCACGACGTGATGACCATCCGGAATGCCGAAACGCGCAAGGCCGTCATGGTGCTCGCGGCCAGCGCCGCCAGCGGATATCGGGGCACCCAGGACAAGAACGTCGTCGTGTTCCACAAGATCGCCGACCGTTACTTCCTGGCCGAGGTCAAGACCGACGCGGTGAGCGGCCGCGTTTCCCCTTCCAAGCTGGAGCGTGAACTCACATCGGAGGGTGGCGGCCAACCATTGGCTGCCGTCATCGTTCCTGCCTTGAGCGCCCGCTAACCGGCGATCGCCCTGGCCGAGCCCCACCGCACGATGTTGTGCGGTGGGGCTTTTTTTTGGGCAACGTCCGCTTGCTAACGCGCGTGGCTCGGTTTGGCCCGCCGCGTGCTCTGGTCACGCCCGAATGGAGGACATCATGAAAACGCTCCCATTTCCAACGCCGGTCGTCCACAAATCGTTTTGCTTCTCCGGCCAGCCCGCGCCTTGCGCTGGATATTTCGAAAATGACGTCCTGCCATGCGTATGTGGCGCCACCGAAGACGTGTGCTCCGCGCTCGCACAGGTCCAAGTCCCGGCGACCCCTGTCGCGGAGACCGGCCACCGCGGGCGCCGGGGCCTCCGCCTTGAACCGCGGCGACGCCGCCACCAAGAGCCCGGCATCCAGCAGCCATCCATTTGGAAACAGGCCGGTTAGCGGATAATTGACAGAAACCGCTCCCTGACGGTCGCGGCTCGGTAACGTGCGCGGCTCGGTAAAGATTGCGAAATCAATGCAACTATTGCCGAGCCGCAGGCCTGCCCTACTTTTTGATATTTCGGCCCGATACTCCTGCTACACTTTTAAGTAAGGGGGCGCAAGCCACCCGGAAAGGGCGCGCCAGGCTATCGCAATGTTTCGATTCGATCAATTGATCCGCCGTGACATGATCGTCCGCGACGTAAAACAGTCGCATCCGGAAACCATTCCGGTCTTCGAGTCGTTGGGTTTCCGTTCCAGTTGTGACGACTGCGACATCGAAACCGTGGCGCGCAAGTACGGCATTTCGAGCCTGGACGTGGTGGCCGCCCTCAACCAGGCCGCCTTCCCCTCGAACGCCGGCCAATAAATAACCGATTAAATAAGGGATTTATGTTAGTCAGCAAACCAGCTCGTAAAGCTATTAAAGAAGGCACGCAGCCCCTCGATGTATTCTTCGCTCCCAAGACCGTCGCTGTCATCGGCGCTACTGAGACCGCCAACACCGTAGGACGCACTATTCTTTGGAACCTGGTCAGCAACCCGTTCGGCGGCACGGTCTTCCCCATCAACCCCAAGCGGCCGAGCGTGCTAGGCGTCAAGGCCTACAAACATATCTCGGAGGTGCCCGAGCAGGTGGATCTCGCCGTAATCGTGACGCCCGCGGCCAGCGTGCCCGGCATCATCCACGACTGCGGGGAGGAAGGCGTAAAAGCCGCCATCGTGATCTCGGCGGGCTTCAAGGAGATCGGTGCGGAGGGAAAAGAACTGGAGCGCCAGGTCCTGATCGAGGCGCGCCGCGCCAACATGCGCATCATCGGCCCCAACTGCCTGGGCGTGATGAGCCCGCTCACGGGGCTCAATGCGACCTTCGCCGCCGGCATCGCGCGCCCCGGCAATGTGGGCTTCCTCAGCCAGAGTGGCGCGCTGTGTACCGCCGTCCTGGATTGGAGCCTGCGTGAACTGGTGGGCTTTAGCGCCTTTGTCTCCATCGGCTCCATGCTCGACGTGGGCTGGGGTGACCTGATCTATTACCTGGGCAACGACCCGCGCACGCGCAGCATCGTCATCTACATGGAAAGCATCGGCGACGCCCGCGGTTTCCTCTCCGCCGCGCGCGAAGTGGCGCTCAACAAACCCATCATCGTCATCAAGGCCGGGCGCAGCGAAGCGGCCGCCAAGGCTGCGGCTTCGCATACGGGCTCGCTGGCCGGCAGCGACGAAGTGCTGGAAGCGGCCTTCCGGCGCAGCGGCGTGTTGCGCGTGAACAGCATCGCCGACCTGTTTTACATGGCGGAAGTGCTCGGCAAGCAGCCCAGTCCCAAGGGTCCGCGCCTGACGATTCTGACCAACGCCGGCGGTCCCGGCGTACTGGCCACCGACGCGCTGATCGCCGCCAAGGGCGAGCTTACCGAGCTGTCGCCCGAAGCCATGGAGGCGCTGAACCAGGTCCTCCCAGCTACCTGGAGCCACAACAATCCCATCGATGTGATCGGCGACGCCAGTCCGGAGCGCTACGCCAAGGCCGTCGAGATCGCAGCCAAGGATCCCAATAGCGACGGCCTGCTGGTGGTGCTCACGCCGCAGTCCATGACCGATCCCACCCAGACCGCCGAGCACCTCAAACCCTACGCCAAGCTGGACGGCAAACCGATTCTGGCGAGCTGGATGGGCGGCGCGGAAGTGGCGGCAGGCATCGCCATCCTGAATCAGGCTAAGATTCCCACCTTCCAGTTCCCGGATACCGCGGTGCGGGCCTTCACTTATATGTGGCGGTGGGCGTACAACCTGAAGGGCCTCTACGAAACACCGTCGCTGCCGGAGGACTCGGCTGACACCGCGCCCAACAAGGCGCTCACCGGCGAGATCATCCAAAACGCGCGGGCCGCCGGCCGGACTATTCTCACCGAGACCGAGTCCAAGCAGGTGCTGGACGCTTATTACATTCCGACCGTGCGCACCGTGGTCGCGCGCACCTTGGAGGAAGCCGTCGAACAGGCCGGGCGCATCGGCTATCCGGTAGTGCTCAAACTGTTCTCCGAAACCATTACGCACAAGACCGATGTGGGCGGCGTGCAATTGAATCTCGCCGAGCGCGAGGCCGTGGAGCGGGCCTGGCGCCGCATCCAGACGTCGGTGACCGAAAAAGTGGGTGCGGAGCATTTCCAGGGCGTCACCGTGCAGCCCATGATCAAGAGTGGCGACGGGTATGAGCTGATTATCGGCAGCAGCCTGGACGCTCAGTTCGGACCGGTGCTGCTGTTCGGCACCGGCGGCCAGTTAGTGGAGGTCTTCAAAGACCGCGCGCTGAGCCTTCCTCCGCTCAATACCACGCTGGCGCGCCGCATGATGGAGCAGACCAAGATCTACAAGGCGTTGCAGGGCGTGCGCGGGCGCAAGCCGGTGAACCTGGCGGAACTGGAGCAGGTGATGGTGCGCTTCAGCCGCCTGGTAGTCGAGCAGCCCTGGATCAAGGAGATCGACATCAACCCGCTGCTGGCAACGCCGGACCGCCTGGTGGCGCTGGACGCGCGCATCGTGGTGCACGGACCGGAGGTCACCCAGGAGCAACTGCCCCGGCCCGCCATCCGGCCGTATCCCAACCGCTACGTTTATACCTGGACCATGAAGGACGGGACCGATGTCATTATTCGGCCGATCCGCCCGGAGGACGAGCCCATGTTGGTCAAGTTCCATGCGACCCTCTCCGAGCGTAGCGTCTACCTGCGCTACTTCCACTTGATGAATCTCTCGCAGCGCGTGGCGCACGAGCGGCTGACGCGTATCTGCTTCATCGACTACAACCGCGAAATGGCCTTGGTCGCCGAGCGGCGTAACCCCGCCAGCGGCGAGAACGAGATCCTGGGCGTCTCCCGCCTGACGCGCGTTCTGGGCACCAACGACGCCGAAGTGGCCGTGCTGGTCAGCGACCAGTTCCACGGCCGCGGGCTGGGCAAGGAGTTGCTCGGGCGCCTGGTAACCGTGGGCACCGACGAGAAACTCAGCGCCTTGAAAGCCGACATCCTGCCCGATAACCGGGATGTGGCGCGCATCTGCGAAAAACTCGGGTTCACCCTGAAGCACTCCATGGAAGACGAGGTCCTTAAGGCCGAATACCGCTATTAGTTGCAATGCCTTTGTGGGGCAGGTTGCCAACGTTGCCAACCTGCAGGCCGATTGTCAATCGGCCTCTCCACTTGCGGCCGCCGAAGCCCGCGCCACAGGCGTAAAATAGTCGGAATGGCGCAGGCGAAGGCAACACCCAAAACATACGACGTGATAGTGGTCGGCTCCGGGGCCGGCGGAGGCGTGGCCGCGCACGTTCTATCGCTGGCCGGCGCCAAAGTCTGCATGCTGGAGGCCGGCGGCTGGTATGACGGCACCAAGCAATCCGACATGTTCAAATGGCCGTACAACGCGCCCCATCGCGCGGCCGGCACCAAGGAAAAGCCATTCGGCTACTTCGATGCCACGCTCCTGGGGGGCTGGCATGTGCCGGGCGAACCCTACACCAACGCCTCCGGCACCGACTGGATGTGGTGGCGCGCGCGCATGCTCGGCGGCCGCACCAACCATTACGGCCGCATCTCGCTGCGCATGGGTCCCTACGATTTCAAGCCTTACAGCCGCGATGGCCGGGGCTTCGACTGGCCCATCACTTACGAAGAACTCGCGCCCTACTACGACAAAGCCGAAGAGTTGATCGGCGTCTTCGGCAGCCAGGAGGGCCTCGAGAACACGCCCGACGGCAAGTTTCTCCCCGCGCCCGCGCCGCGCGGCTACGAGCGGCTGGTGAAGCTGGCCTGCGACAAGGTGAACGTTCCGTGCATCCCGTCGCGCCTGGCGATTCTCACGCGCTCCATCCACGGGCGGGCCGCCTGCCACTACTGCGCGCAGTGCGGGCGCGCCTGCGGCGTCAACGCCAACTTCAATTCTCCCGGCGTGCATATCTTCCCGGCCATCAAAACCGGCAACCTGGAGGTGCGCACCGGCGCCATGGTACGCGAAGTCGTGGCCGGTCCCGATGGCCTGGCGCGCGGCGTCTCCTACATCGACAAGAAGACGCGCAGCGAGGTCACCGTCAACGCCAGGGTTGTGGTGCTAGCCGCGAGTTGCTGCGAAACCGCGCGCATCCTGCTCAATTCCAAGAGCGGCCTGTTCCCCAACGGTCTGGCCAACTCCAGCGGACTTGTCGGGAAGTACCTCATGGACACCGTGGGATCGGACGTCGACGGCTATTTGCCTATCCTGGAGGATCTGCCGCCGCGGAATGAAGACGGCGTCGGCGGCATGCACATGTACATGCCCTGGTGGCATTATAAGGACCAGAAGGCCGGCAGGATGCCCTTCGCACGCGGCTATCACATCGAGTTCGGCGGCGGGCGCGGTCTGCCGGGCGCCGGCGATTTCGACGGTTCCGAGCGCATCCTGGGCGGCGGTTATGGCGTTGAACTGAAGCGCAACCTGCGCAAGGTGTACGGCGCCCAGGTCGGCTTCACCGGGCGCGGCGAAATGATCCCCAATGCCGACAGCTACTGCGACCTCGATCCGGACGCGGTGGACCAGTGGGGCATCCCCGTACTGCGTTTCCATTTCAAATGGAGCCAGGACGAAATCCTGCAGGCGAAACATATGCAGGACACTTTCAAGGAGATCATTACCGCCGCCGGCGGCAAGTACTTCACCGGAGCTACGGCAGAAAACAATTGGGGAATCGCGCGCGGCGGCTCCATTATCCACGAAGTGGGCGCCGCCCGCATGGGTGACGATCCCAAGACCTCCGTGCTCAACTCAAACTGCCAGGCGTGGGACTGTAAGAACCTGTTTGTCACCGATGCGGCGCCTTTTGTGAGCAACGCGGACAAAAACCCGACCCTGACGATTACCGCGTTAGGGTGGCGCACGTCGGAATACATCGCAGAGCAGGTAAAGAAGAGGAGTTTATGACCGAGAAACCGGGAGTCAGCCGCCGCGACCTATTCCAGATCATCGGCTCGGTGCCCGCGCTGGCCGCGGCCACGGCCGGCACGGGTCTGGCACAAACACACGCAACGCACGAAGCCGCATACCAGCGCAAAATATTCGACGACCATGACTGGCACACCGTGCGCGTGCTTTGTGACCTGATCGTGCCCGCCGACGAGCGCAGCGGCAGCGCCACCCAGGCGGGCGTCCCGGAATTCATCGATGACTGGCTGGACTTCCGCAAGCAGCAGGACGGCAACGACGATCTGCAGGCGCAGATACTCGGCGGCCTCGCCTGGCTGGACTACGAATCGTCGCGGCTGTTCCAAAAGCCCTTTGTCGGCGCGGGCCCGGACCAGCAGAAGCAGCTTCTCGATCGCATTGCGTGGCCGGAGCGCGCCGCGCCAGACGACCGCCGCTGGGCTGCCTTCTTCACCAGGTTCCGGGATCTGACCCTGAACGGCTTCTACTCGAGCAAGATAGGCATCGCCGATCTGCCGTATCTTGGCAACACCGCCGTCGCCGAATGGAAGGGCTGCGACCCGGCCGTGTGGGCGAGGCTTGAAGAGAGGATGAAGAAGGGTTATCAGGGCCTGGGGGGGGAAGTCAAACCTCAGGTGTAGGGCGGGCGTCCACGCCTGCGGCGGGTCTCCAGACCCGCCGTTGGTGACCGCAACCCGCCCAGCCGCGCTAAGATGGTTGAGCACCCAGACCCGCTATGCAACAATACGATCTGATCGTCATCGGTTCCGGCCCCGCCGGACAGCGCGCGGCCATACAGGGCGCCAAGTCCGGGAAGCGCGTCGCCTTGATCGAAAGGCGCGAAGTGGTCGGCGGCACCTGCATCAACTCCGGCACCATCCCCAGCAAGACCATGCGCGAGGCCGTGCTGCACCTCTCCGGATTCGAGTATCAGGGCATCTACGGCGTCAACTACCGCGTCAAAGAAAAGATCACCATGGGGGACCTGGGGTTCCGCGTGCAGCACGTGATCAAGACCGAAACCGATATCACCCAGGCGCAGCTTTCCCGCAATGGCATCGAGGTGATCTACGGCACCGCGCGATTCGTGGACCCCACCCACATCCGCGTGGAGAACAGCCGCGGCGTTTCCGATTACGAAGCCGCCATCATCATCATTGGCACCGGGACCAAGCCGTCGGTATCGCCCAAGGTGCCCTTGAACGGCCGCACCATCCTAAATAGCGACCAGATCCTGCAGATGGCGGAAGTGCCTAAAATCTTAATTGTGGTGGGCGGCGGCGTGATCGGCGTGGAATACACCTGCATGTTCGCCGCCCTTGGAGTGCGCGTCATCCTGGTGGAAAAAAGGCCGCGCCTGCTGGAGTTCGCCGACGCCGAAATCGTCGAGGCGCTTTCCTACCATCTGCGCGATAACCGCGTCACCATGCGCCTCAACGAAGAAGTGGATAGCGTGGAAGATACGCCCACCGGCGTGGTCGCCAACCTGATGAGCAAGAAGAAAGTCTCCGGCGACGCGCTGCTCTATGCCGTCGGCCGCCAGGGCAACGTGGAGGAGCTGGACCTGCCCGCGGCCGGCCTGGAAGCCGATAGCCGCGGACGCATTCCGGTCAGCCCCTCCTTCCAAACCAAGCAGCCGCACATCTACGCGGCCGGCGACGTCATCGGGTTCCCCAGCCTGGCCTCCGTCTCTATGGAACAGGGCCGCATCGCCGCCGCCACCGCCCTCGGGATACCGGTGCATTCCAACCCGGCCACGTATCCTTACGGCATTTACACCATTCCCGAGATCTCGTTCATCGGCAAGACCGAAGAGCAATTGACCGACGAGGACGTTCCCTACGAAGTGGGCGTGGCCTATTATCGCGAGATCGCGCGCGGGCAGATCCGAGGGGACACTACCGGCCGCTTGAAGCTGATCTTTAACCGGGAGACCAAGGAAATACTGGGGGTGCATATCATCGGCGAAGGCGCCTCCGAGTTGCTGCACATTGGCCAGGCCGTGATGATCCTGAAAGGAACCATCGAGTATTTCGTGGATACGGTCTTCAATTATCCGACGCTGGCCGAATGTTACAAGGCCGCCGCGTTCAACGGCCTGAACAAACTGACGCGTCTGTAGGTTTTGTGGAGTGGAGAACTGACAATGGGGCAAACAATCGGCGTCCTGGCGACCAGGCAAGTCGCGGTAGGAGTGGTGGAAGACGATGCGCTCACCGGCCCGATCCGGGTCTATCCGGAAGGAGTCGAAGATCCCGACGCACTCAGGACCATGACCGGCGACGAGATCGCCGAACTAATCGGGCAGCAAGTCTTGATTTCCGCGAATGGCAGACAGATCGACAGCGTGGGGGTGGGTTTCCCAGGTGTCATTCGCAGCGGCGTCGTCGAGGAGTCCCCTAACCTGCAACAGATCAAGGGCTTCCCCTTCGCGGCGGCTTTGTGCGGCGTGCTCGGCCGCGGCGGGTTGCACGCCTCCGTGCTGATCCTGAACGATGCCGATGCCATCGCCGCGGGCGTGGCGGCCACCCGCGGCCACCTGGAAAAGCTGATCCGCATCTGGTACCTGGGTGACGGCGTGGGCTTCGGACGCTACCCGCAAATGGAAGGCGTGTGGGAGGGCGGCCACATGGTGGTCTCTCTCGACCCCAAGGAACATTATTGCGGCTGTGGTGGCGTGGGGCACCTCGAAGGCATCATGGGGCATCGCGCCATGCGCCTGCGCTTTCTCGATATGGAGCCCGAGGAGGTTTTCGCGGCGGCGCATGAAGGCGATGTCCGCTGCAGCACCTTCGTAAAGCGCTGGCACCGCGCGCTGGCGGCCGCTTCGGCCAGCAGCATTCATTTGGATGGGCCGGGGAAGTTCTTCATCATGGGCCCCAACGCGCAGTATGTCGACTTGGGACTGATCGCGCAGTACATTCACGAGATGGTCAAGATGACCCCGTTGCAGGGGAGCCTGTTTGAAATCATTTCGAGCAGTCACGATCTGGCCATCGTCGGAGCCGCCGTGAATGCCCGCCGGAACAGGAAGGAGGGCGGGCTTTAGCCCGCGCGGGGCTTCAGCCCCGCCTGCCTGTCAACGTGGATTGGAGGGCTAGAGGGGTGCGTCTGGCTGTAACTGCCGTGTTATGGGCAATCGTGCCCATCGCCGCGCAGGCGGCTACTTTCGACGAACTGGCGGCCGACGCGGCTGCGGCGCGCCGTGCCAATCGCATCCCGGAAGCCATCGGGCTCTACAGGCAAGCCGTGCAACTGCGTGGGTCGTGGGCCGAGGGCTGGTGGTTCCTGGGGACGCTTTCCTATGCGGCGCACCAGTACGCCGACGGGGAAAACGCCTTAGACGAGTTTGTCAGACTGGATGACCAGCGGCCGCTGGCATGGTCTTTGCTGGGTCTGTGCGAATTCGAGACAGGCAAGTACGATCTGGCGCTGGACCACTTGCGGCAAGGGCTCGCCGGTAAGGATCTGGCCCCGGAAGTTGAAGCCGGCGTCCGCTTTCACTATGGGCTGCTGCTCTCCAAAGCGGGCTTCTTTGATCGGGCCAAGCGGGAGCTGCAACAGTTTACGCGCGCCGGAGCGGACCAGCCGATGCTGCTCGCGGGCCTTGGACTGAACGCTCTCCACCAGCCGTTGCTGCCCAATGAGGTGACCGCGGAGCGCCAGCCGGCTGTGCTGAAAGCGGGCGCCGCCGAACGTTTCTGGATGCTTGGCGAGAACGATAAGGCGGAGTCTGGTTTTCGGGAGTTAGTTGCCCAGTACCCCACTGTGCCCGGCGTACACTACTTATATGGCACTTACTTGAGTTACACGCGTCCCGAAGAGGCCATGGCGGAATTCCGGCGCGAGTTGGACGTGAACCCCGACAATGCGGATGCGGGCGCTCTGCTGGCATTGCTGCTGATGAACGCCAAAGACCTCTCCGGCGCGTTGCCATACGCCAGGAAAGCGGCCACCCAACGGCCGTCGGACCCGCTGGCGGAGTATGTGTATGGCGAGGTGCTGATGGGAACGGGAGATCTGCCGCCGGCGATCGCCAGTCTGGAGGCCGCCGAGCGCTTGGACCCGGCGTCGATCGAGTACCACATAGCCCTGGCAAGCGCGTACTCCAGGGCGGGCCGCTACCAGGACGCGCGCCGGGAGCGGCTCGTTTCCATGGAGATCGCGAAGGATATCCAAAGACGCGAACAGGCTGTGCACGCGGAGAATAGATGACTGCCGGGTCTCGCCCAGCGAGGCAGTTATGGCTTGCCGCGGCAGCGTGTGTGGCCCTGGCGAGCGCCGCCCACGGCGCGGCGCCGCGCCCTGCGCAAACGACGTGCGCGACCTGCCATCGCGCGCAAGCACAGTCGCAGCCGCATACCTCCATGGGGATCGGCCTCGAGCTGCCGCCGAATCAGGAATCCCTGGAAGCGCACCCCAAACTGATGCTGGAAGCGAATGGATACCGCTACCAGATCGACCGCAAGAACGGAGTAAGCACGTATACGGTAAGTGACGGCTCCGGCGCGCTGACTCTGCCGATTCGCTATGCATTCGGCGTTCGCAACCTGACATTCGTACTGGAGTACCAGGGCCGCTTCTATGAGAGCTTAGTGACTTACTACGCAGAGATCGAGGGGCTGGGGATCACCATGGGAGACGACAGGATCAAGCCTCATAACCTGACCGAAGCCATGGGCCGGCAGACGTCGGAGCAGGAAATCGCGGATTGTTTCGGTTGTCACGCTACCGGCGCCGTGAGTGGCGCCAAGCTAACGCTGGCTTCGATGCAGCCGGGCGTGAACTGCGAGCATTGTCATGCGGGCGCCGATGCGCACATGCAAGCCATGGCCGGGGGCAAGCCGGCGCCGGCCCCGCGGAAACTGGGAGAGATGGCGGCCGAAGAGATGTCGAGCTTTTGCGGCGAGTGTCATCACACCTGGGAGACCGTGGTCCGGCAGCGTCTGTTTGGCCAGAAGAATGTCCGGTTTCAGCCGTACCGGTTGGCCCTCAGCAAGTGCTTCCTGGGAGACGACGAGCGCATACGCTGCACGGCTTGCCACGATCCGCACGTGGAAGTGGTTCGCGAGGACGCGCATTACGACCATGCCTGTCTGTCATGTCATGCGGTGTCCGGGAAAACCTGTCCCAAGGCGGATAAGAACTGCGTCAGTTGTCACATGCCGAAAGTGCCTGTGTTGGGAGCCCCTGTGGTCTTCAACGATCACAACATACGGGTGACACATGCGGGGGATCCCTATCCGTGGTGAATTCATGGTTGGAGGGCGGCCAATCTTGGCCGCAGCCGGCTTTTGAGGCGGCCAGAGCCGGCTGAAAGCCGTCCCCAGAGGGGACCCCAGGACAGAATTGCCCGCCCCACAAGACCCAAGTTCTTCGTGCCACTTTATTATGCGAGCCTCAAAAATATCTTGCCTTCATATACGTCACAGAAGTATAATTCCCTAAAGTATGATGTTCAATCGCGACCTGAGCAAGGGCAGCGCCGAACTGCTGGTTCTCACGCTGCTGGAAGCCCGCCCGCGCCACGGCTACGACCTCGGCAAACTCATCGAGGAGCGATCCAAAGGCCAGATCCGCTTTCGCATCGGATCGCTCTATCCTATCCTGTTCCGCCTGGAAGACCGCGGCCTGATCGCCGGCCGCTGGCTCGAAAAGGCGGGCGAGCGCCGCCGCCGTTGTTACCGCCTGACGCCCGCGGGCCGCAAATTTCTGAAGGCCCAGCGTAGCGCCTGGGACGAATTTGTGGCCACCATCAACCAGATCGTGCGGCCGAGCCATGCCTGATTGGACCGAATATGTCCGCTGCAACCTGCGCCTGCGGGGCTTTCGTCCCGAGCGCGAAGCGGAAATTGTCGAGGAAGTGGCCCGTCAGTTGGAAGACGCGTACACCGAAGCGCTGCGGCTGGGCGCAAGCGAGGAGCGGGCTGCCGAGATCGCGCGCCGGCACGTCAGCGATTGGGCCGCGCTAGCCCATGAGTTGGAGGAAACGCAGCGAGGAAAGGAATCAGCTATGACGATCTGGCAACATAACGCCGAAGACCGAGCTCTGCGCGAACGCGGCCGGCTCACCTTACTGGCCGGCTGGAGCGGCGACGTGCTTTACGGCCTGCGCGTGCTGGCGAAGAATCCCGGCTTCACCACCGTCGCTGTCCTGACGCTGGCCCTCTGCATCGGCGCGAACACGGCCATCTTCAGTATCATCAACGCGGTCATGTTCAAGTCGCTGCCGGTGCGCGATCCGGAGCACCTGATGCTGCTCAAATGGAGCGCCCGCGGCAAGCTCAAGAGCCACAGTTTCAGTTCCTATGGAGACTGCGACAACCGCAGCGGGGCCGCCAATCCTCACAACTGCTCGCTGTCGAAGCCGTTCCTCGAAGAGGTGCGCCAGCATGGCCCATTCTCCAGCCTGGCCGAATTCGCGGGCGCCGGTTCGATTACGGTGAGCGGGAATGTCGCCGTACACCAGGCCTACGGGCAGTACGTCTCGGGAGACTATTTTCAAGCCCTCGGCGTGGGCGCTGCAGCGGGACGCGTGTTCGTCCCGGCCGACGATGCGCCGGGCGCCGCGCCCGTGACCGTGTTGCAGTATGGCTATTGGAAACGCGAGTTCGCGAGCGACCGGTCGATTATCGGAAAGACGCTGGATCTGAACGGGCTGCCGTTCACCATTGTGGGCGTCGCCGAAGAACCGTTCGCTTACCTTACGCCAGGCAACGTGCGCGATCTCTCGGTGCCGTTGGTCCAGAGCCGGAACCTGCAGCAGCGCTATGCCTGGTCGCCGCGCCAGGAAGATGCGGGCTCATTTTGGATTGTGGCCGCGGGCCGCTTGAAGCCGGGCATTTCGGTGGGGGCCGCGCAAAGCCAGCTCACCGCTCTGTTCCTCAACCATCTGGTGCACGCGGAAAAACCCTTGGCGACTGCCGCGGACGTGCCCGCAATTACCCTGGTACCGGCGCAGACCGGACTGACGGGCCTTCGCGGGCGGCTCTCCACCTTGCTTTACGCGTTGATGATCGCGGTGGGCATCGTGCTGCTGATCGGCTGTGCCAACGTCGCCGGTCTTCTGCTGGCGCGCGCCGCGGCGCGGCGGAAAGAAATCGCCGTGCGGCTCGCACTGGGCGCGGCGCGTGGCCGGCTCGTGCGTCAATTGCTCACCGAGAGCGTCACGCTTTCCACCCTCGGCGCCGCCTTAGGCATCCTGCTGGCCTATTGGGGCGCCCGTGCGTTGATCGATTTTGCCGCGAATAATACCGGCCGGCCGTTTCGATTCTCCGCCGATCTGGACTTGCGCGTGCTCGGCTTCACGCTCGCCGCCGCGCTCGTTACCGGGATCCTATTCGGACTCGCTCCCGCGCTTCGCTCCATGCGCATCGATCTGACCCCGGCCCTCAAAGACAGCGCCGCCGCTCTGAACGCGCGCCAGGGCCGCTTTCGCCTGGGCAATATCCTGGTGGTGACTCAGGTGGCGCTCACGGTGGTGGTGCTGGTGGGCGCCGGCCTGGTGGTGCACACCCTGCAAAACCTGCGGAATCTCGATCCCGGCTTCGCCACCGATAACCTGTTGACCTTCGACGTGGACGCCACCTTGACGCACTTGAAGCACGAACGCCTGGCCAGCTTTTACCGCGACCTGCGCGCCCGCTTCAACGCCATCCCCGGCGTGTTCTCGGCCAGCTACTCCGATTCCATATTGCTGAGCGGAAGCCTTTCCAGCACGGACTTCCATTTGCCCGGCACGCCTCCCAAAGCCTCCGTTCAGACCGACATCCTCTCCATCGGTCCGCAATTCTTCGAGACGATGAAAATTCCAGTTCAGCGGGGCCGGAAGTTCAAGCCCGAAGATTACGAGTTGGCGGCCAAAGCCGACGGAGATCCGAAGGGTCGGGAACGGATCGTCGTACCGGCCATTGTCAACGAAGCGTTTGTGCGCGCTTATTTCCCGAAAGTAAACCCGCTGGGCCAGCCCTTTGGCGCCTATATCCCCGGTGTCAACGGCGAGCCGGATTCTTCCCCGCGCGCCGGCTGGCAGATAGTGGGCGTGGTGCGCGATACCAAGTACGATGACCTGCGGCGCGCGATTGAACCCACCACGTATGTTCCTAGCGCATCGGGCGGCTCATTCGAATTGCGCACCGCGCGCGACCCGTCGGCGGTGGCGCCGGAAGTGCGCGAGATCGTGCGCCGGGCCGGTAAAGATATACCGGTGGTCAATATCAAGACGCAAGCCCAGCAGATCGAGGCGATGCTTTTCCAGGAGCGCTTGATGGCGCGCCTCTCCAGCCTTTTCGGCTTAGCGGCGCTGCTGTTGGCGGCGATCGGTCTTTATGGCCTGCTGGCCCACGAGGTCACGCGCGGGACCCGCGAAATCGGTATTCGCGTGGCGCTGGGCGCGCCAACCGGACAGGTCCTGCGGCGCGTGGTGCGTCACGGCGTGGCGTTGGCCGCCGTGGGCATAGCCATCGGCATTGCCGCATCTCTGGTTGTCACGCGCTTGCTGGGCACCATGCTGTACGATGTGAAACCCGGCGACCCCATCACCCTCATCGCGGTGACCTTGCTGCTCATGCTGGTGGCGCTGGCCGCCTGCTACATTCCGGCGCGCCGCGCCACCCGTGTGGACCCGCTAGTGGCCCTCCGCCACGAGTAAGCCGCGGCACTGTCGGCATTGTCTCACCCCATGGTGGAAGTCCCGCCAGGATTGAGGGCCGCAAAAAGGGACGTGGAAGTCGGCGGGCGGATGAGTGTTGGTGACGCCAGGGATGCCCACTACAGGAATCTGCTGTCGCTCCCAGTGTAGTGTGTCCGAGATCCCGGAGAGTATTCAGACGCCCGTGTGGGGCGGCCAATCCTGGCCGCAGCCGCCTTTTCAGGCGGCTGGACCCGCTAGAGAGCGGGTCCGCGGGCTGAATAGCCCGCCCCACAGTGTGCACATAATCGTCGATCTGCGCGACGCACTCCACTAGGAGCGGAGGTGGGTGCGGCGAGGGCTGCAGGCTGGGAGCCTGCCCCACTTTACGCGTTGAAGATCAGACTCATGCAGGTGACTCCCGCCTCGGCTTTCTGCAATTCGGAGACGTCGATTGCGAGCACACGCCAGCCGGCGCGATCCAGCGCATGCGCGGTTTCCGGGAAGGATACCGGAAGGATGGCGGTGTCGCCGATCGCCAGGACATCCGCCGCCGCGGGCTCGCCCGGCGCCACATCGATCACCCGCACATTGGCGAACGGCGCGAGGTCCGCCCAGCCGCGATTCGCCAGGACGGTGTCCCGTCCCAGGTAGGTGCAAGCCGACTTGAGGTGCAAGCAGCCTCGCATTTCCACTCCTTCGACGGCATATCCGAAAGGCGCCAGTTCGCGGGCCAACTGGGCAATGCCCGCATCGTTGCTGCGCGCCGATCGCCCGACGAAAAGCGTGGAGCCGATGCGCACCACGTCGCCACCCTCGAGCGTTCCCGGCGCGGCGATCCAGCTCAGCGGACGGAAGCACGCGATGGCTTCGGCCAGGCTCGCCGATTCGCCGCGCCGCGACTCCGCGCCCATGCGCGTCATAATGGCGACCTCATCCAGTACGATGGCCGGATCCTCGACAAAGACCGCGTCCGGGTAGTCCGCGAGGGGCGGGAGGGAAACCACGGCGATTCCCAGCGATGCCAGGCAGGCTTCGTATTGGTCGTGCTGCGCGATGGCTTTGGCGACATCGATGGGCTGGCGTTCCACAAACGCCAGTTGGCAATCGTTCAGGGACGGGCTGACGGCGCGGGTGATCGCGGTGAGCGGCATTGAACCTATCTTAGCGGCTCGTCTTTGCGGCGCGCGCGAAACAGCGATCGTACCGGGAAACTGGCCATCAACAGCAGCAGAGCATAGAGGCTGTTGCGCCGGTCGCTGACCACGGCTCCCACCAGGAACGCGAGGCTGCCGGCGAGCGTGAGGAGCGTCAGCGCGGGGTAGGCGAAAACGCGGAACGGCCGCGCGGCGGCGGGCTGGGTGCGGCGCAGCACGATGAGGGAAACATAGGCCCAACAGTAGTTGGAGACATAGAAAAATCCGGCCAGGGCGATCAATCGATCCACGGTGCCGCTGAGCACCAGCCCGACCGCGACGAGTGTAGCCAGGGCCAGCGCGGGACGGGGTGTGCCGTTCTCCGCGACCGACGCTGTGCGCCGCCAGAGCAGCCCGTCGCGGCTGAGGGCGAACAGGATGCGGGTGGAACTCATCAGCACGCTGTGGAGCAGCGTCAGTAAGATGACCACGCCGACAACCGAAATGACAATCTCGCTGGCGCGTCCGAAGATCAGCCTGGCGGCGTCGGCGGCGGCGAATTTCGAAGCGGCCAGGCCCGCGGGTCCGAGGGCGCGCAGGAAGGCTGCGTTGAGGAGCAGATAAATACCCGCCACCAGTGCCAGTCCGCCAAACATGGCGCGCGGGAGCTGGCGGGTGGCGTGGCGGGTTTCTTCCGCGAAATAGATGGGCTCGTACCAGCCATCGTAGGTCACCGCGATCGACTGAATCGCCAGCACCATCATCGCCAGAAAGCTCCCGGCGGGCGGGGGTGAAGCGGGCCCGGCGCTGGCTGGCGCATGCACCATAAAGCAGGCCACCACCAGGCCGAGCAGGGCGATGGCGGCGATGGCGGATGCGGCTTGTTGCACGCGCGCGCTGAGGCGAACGCCGAACCATTGCATGACAGCGAACGCCAGGATGGCGCCGGTGGCCAGTAAGACGGCGAATGGCGCGACCGCGGGAACCAGGCGCTGGAGAAACTCGACCGCGGCCATGGCCCCGTAAGAGGCAGGGGCAATGTTGGCCAGGAAATCGGACCAGCCCACGGCGAACCCGGCATAGTCGCCCATGGCTTCGCGGGCGTAAACATAGAAACCGCCGGCCCGCGGAATCATGGTGGCCAGTTCGGAAACGTTGGAAGCGCCGCAAGCCGAGTAAATCGCTCCGGCAAACCACATCAGCATGATCAGCCAGGGCGCGCGGAGGTAGGAGGCCACCGGTCCCGGCTGGCGCAGAATGCCCACGCCGAGCGTGGCTCCGA
Organism: Bryobacteraceae bacterium; assembly: GCA_049520215.1. Classification (GTDB taxonomy): domain Bacteria; phylum Acidobacteriota; class Terriglobia; order Bryobacterales; family Bryobacteraceae; genus Bog-159. Next base: position 48,167 of record JBEKPZ010000012.1, read on the forward strand.
TAGTTACCGCGATGCCGAAGAAGAGTCCCAAAACGGGGAGCAGCGAGGTGCGTGCGGCGGGAGCGGCGGCGCCAGGGGAGGCCATGGGATCGAACGACTGTAGCACATCTAGGGATAGCCGCAAGCGGGCGGCCTGGGAGGCCGTCGGGCCCAGTGCTGGGCCCAGAGGGCACCCCCGAGTGCCTAGCGTGCATGGCGGCAAACCACAAACCCGGGGAAAGGGCCAGTGACAATCGGCCTGCAGATTGACAACGTTGTCAACCTGCCCCACAACAATCGTCGCAGCAGTACCATAGCGGCAGGTATGGCTCACCAAGCGGGTCTAGAGACCCGCCGCACACCGCGAATTGCATCCACAGCAACTGGGGAATGCCGGCCAGAACTTCCCAACGCCTGCCGGTCGGGAGGCGGAGATCCTCTTCCTGCGCTATGACCCGCGTGCATATATTCACCGCTCCTTCTCGGCCGGCAACGTACGCCCGCCTCTGTGAATAACGAAGAAGAACTCTAACTAAAAGGGGAAGCAGCGAGGTGACGCGGTGGGGCGCTCACATCTTTCGCCGCACGCGGGGGTTCGTCGGACGCTTACGTTCGAAGACAAGATTGTTCGGGATTTGGCCGTTCGAATTCCGGCTATCCGTGCGGCGAGGGGGTGGTCGCAGGAACGCCTTGCCGAGGAATCGGGAATACACCGCACCTACCTGGGCGGCATCGAGGCCGCCAGGCGCAACCCTTCCCTGCGAAACCTCATTAGGCTAGCGTAGTCGGTCACTTCAGAAGTTCGCTAACGTTTTTTTGGGGGAGCGGTCAGCACGGGGTGGTGAGCTTGTCGAGGAGTTTGGCAAGATCCTGGCGGGTGAACTTCCATTCGAACGGCCGAGCAGTGTTCTCCCAGTAGTATTGAAGGTCGAGAAGGCGCTCGGCAAGGCCGTTGAGATCGGTAAGATCGTTGGGCGTCAGGACCTTCCGCTGGATAATGGAAAAATAGATTTCGATCTGGTTGAGCCAACTGGCGTGTACTGGAGCGTGCACGAGGACCAGACGGGGGTAGAGGTTCCGTAGGCGCTCGGCGGTTTTGGCGCCACGGTGGGCCGAGCAGTTGTCCACCATCCAGAAGACGCGCCGAGCGTCATTGTAGGGCGGTCGTGTCATCACTTGCTCGACAAGCCGATCAAAGGGAGCAATGCCATTCTGGG
>JBEKPZ010000013.1:0-71431 GCA_049520215.1 Bryobacteraceae bacterium
GATCCCCCTACATAAACGTCGCCAGACTTGTCGGTCGCCATCGCTGTTATGTTCAGGCCGCCGCCAAAGTACGTTCCGTAGGAGAGCGTAGGATCGATCACCAGTGGCTTGGACTTGTCGTATCCCGCCAGATCGAAGGCGATCTCGTTGGCGGCCCGCATCACGTAGCGGCCATCCACTTGTTTGCGCGTACCGGCGACATCCTGGTACACCTTCGGGACGTGCAGCATCATGGGGCCCGCAGCGGTCTCGATGCGAATGTCCCCATCGGCTTCGAGCGCCAGTTTACTGGCTCCTTCAAAACGCACGCGGATGCGCTGGGGATCGGCGCCGGGTTTCAGCAGAAAATCGTATTCGAGCTGATCCCGATTGCCGTACCATGCCACATCGATTCCGGGATAGGCCTCCCGGTACTCGACGCGGGCGTACGTGGGGAGATCGCGAATCCAGCGTTTGGGGTCCTGCCCGATCAGATAGTTGGTCTTGCCCGGCAGAGGTTCGAACGCCTGGGACGCAGCCTGCGGGCGCACATCGGCCAACTGCATGCGGACAACGTCCGAGTGGCCGGGCGTCGCCGGCACTATCGTGGCGCCGGTGGCGTTGAGCGTCAATCGATAGCCGTTCGCGTGGCCAATCCATTCGGCGGAGTGGTCCGCCGCTTGGCCTTTGTTCCGCTCGAAAGATAGCGGCGTGTGAGCCAGAAATTTGGAAATCGCAGCGGATTGGGAGGCATCGCCTCCAAACAGAGCGCTGGCGCAGATCAGCCCTGCCGATGACAAAAGTGCAAACCGTCTCATGTGCGTCCTCGGGAAAATCAACAGTTGGAACTCGGGTTGCGGCGAAGGTCGAGCCCGCTCCCGGTCCTGTCAACCGTCGTCCATTATATGCCTATTTAATGTAAGCAGACCCGTTATTCTTAATCATTGACCGGAATCGTCGTTGGCTTGCATCGCCTTTCTTTGCACGTTGCCTCGGAATCGCATGGCTGCTGCCAGTCGCCGATTTGCGCAGATGAGGTTCCCCGGCCGATTGCCAGTCGGCGCGCAGGATGCCATCCTGCCCACGGAACAAGAGGCGGCCTGGGAGGCCGCCGCAGGCCAGGGGCCTGCCCCACAGGCTGAAATACAAGTCCTTAGCCCCGGATCAGACGGACTGCGTTCGACAGCGGGTTCCCCGCGGCAGCGGGCGCTCCAGCCGCCGCAGACTCCTCGTCCAAGGGCGGTTGCTCTCGCCCTTCTCCCGGCGCCAAAAACAAATTCGTCTGCACCCCGTGCTGTCGCGTATACAAATCGTAGTACCTGCCGTGCAAGCCATACAGCGATTCGTGCTGCCCGCGCTCCACGATGCGCCCGCCTTCCACCACCAGGATCTGGTCCGCCCGACGAATGGTCGACAGCCGGTGCGCGATCACGAACGTCGTGCGCCCTCGCATCAGGTACGATAGCCCCTCTTGAATCAGCGCTTCCGATTCCGAGTCCAGGCTGGACGTGGCTTCATCCAGAATCAGGATCGCGGGATCGGCCAGAATGGCCCGCGCGATCGACACCCGCTGCCTTTGTCCTCCCGATAGCTTGACGCCGCGCTCGCCCACCACGGTGTCGTAGCCCTTCTCGAACGACTCGGCAAATTCGTCCACGCGCGCAATGCGGCAGGCTTCGCGAATCTGCTTTTCGGTGGCGCTCGGGCGCGAAAAGCCCACGTTCTCGCGAATGGTGCCGTCGAACAGAAATGTGTCCTGCAGCACCACGCCAAGCTGCCTGCGGTAGGAATCCAGCCGGATCGTGGAAAGATCCACGCCGTCCACCAGGATGGTGCCTCCGCGGGGAGTGTAGAAGGCGGCAATGAGTCCGATAATCGTTGACTTGCCCGAGCCGGACGCCCCCACCAGCGCCGTCACCGTGTCCGGCGCCGAACGGAATGAGACATCGTGCAGCACCGTCTTGCCTTCGTCGTAGGAGAAGGTCACACGGTCGAAAACCACCTCGCCGCGGATGCGCCCGGCGCTCACTCGCCGTTTCGGGTCTTCATCTTCGGGCCGCTCGCGCATCACTTCGCGTGTGCGCTCCAGCCCGGCCAGCGCTTCGCTGATCTGCGTGCCGATGCCCACGATTTGAAAAACCGGCCCGATCAGAAAAGCCAGAAACATGGTGAAGGTGAAGAATTGGCCCAGCGTCAGGGTGTGCGCCATCATCTGGCGCGCGCCCAAATACATGACCAGCGCGCCCAATATGCCCATCATCACCGTGGCGCCGAAGCTCATCAACGACGTGGACGTGAGGCTCTTCATCACATTGTCCAGCAGGCGCTGCACGCCGGCGGAGAACACTTCCGCCTCCGCCGCCTCGGCGTGATAGCCCTTCACCACCCGCACGCCGCCCAGCGATTCGGTGAGCCGTCCGGTGACTTCGGCGTTGATCTTCCCGCGCTCCCGGAAAATGGGACGCATCACGCCGAACGCTTTGCCCAGCGCCAGGCTGAAGACGACGATGGCGCACAGCGCCACGCCGGTCATCGGCGGGCTCAGCCGCAACAGCACGGCCAGCGCCAGCACGGCGGTCAGCAGTCCGCCCACGAATTCCACCAAGCCGGTGCCGATCAGGTTGCGCACACCTTCCACGTCGCTCATGATGCGCGAGACCAGCATGCCGCTTTTGTTGGAGTCGTAGTAGGAGACAGGCAGCCGTCCGACGTGCTCTTGCACCTTGCGGCGCAGCTCGGCGATCAGGCGTTGCGCGGCTTTGGAAAGCAGTTGCGTCAGGCCGAAGGAAGTAATGCCCTGTATCAGGGTGGCCCCCACCACGGCCAGGATCAAAGGCCGCAGCAGGTAGTAATGACGCTTGCCGATAATATCGTCCACCAGGTATTTGGTGGAGGCCGGCAGCACCAGTCCCGAAACGCGATTGATGGCCATCAGCACCATGCCGAAAGCCAGCAGGCCACGGCGCGGCCGTACCAGTGCCCAGATGTCGGGCAGCAGCGCGCGCAGGCGTTCGGACTTGGGCAGCTTGGGCGGGTCTGAGGGCACGTATCTATCAGTTTCGCACGTCCCGCTGGAGCAGGCTTACAGCAGAATGTGGGGCAGGCCCCCACCGTGCGGCAAGATCCGATAGTAAGAGAAAGCCCGCGCGCCGCGTCGGGCTAAGGCGGACACCACGTTTGGTGTCGGGCGGCAGGCCTAACCCGCGCGCGCCTGCAAGAAGCCCTCGATCTCGCCCACCTCGTCCGGACTGAGCCGAAACTCCGCTGCCCCGATGACGCCCTCTACCTGTTTGGCCGAGCGCATGCCGACGATGGCCGCCGTCACCGCCGGATTGCGCAGCGTCCAGGCGATGGCCACTTCGCCCGGCGTGCGACCGTGGCGCCGGCCGATCGCGCGCAGCAATTCTGCCAACTCCAGATTGCGGGTGAGCCGCGGCTCCTGGAAATGCGGCATGCGCCGGCGGTGATCGTCCGACGGCATGGCGGCGAGGCGTTCCCGCGTCATGGCACCCGACAGCAGGCCCGATTTCATGGGCGGAATACACGATCACGCCGATGCCATGCCGCTGGGTATACGGCAGAACGGCCTCGTCGATTTCAGGCGAAACGATCGAATAGGGCGGCTGCAACGAGGTGATGGGCGCGGTGGCTCGCGCGCGGCGCAGTTGGTCCACATTGAAATTGGATACTCGACAATCCCGCAGCAGGCTTTGCGCCGCTGTGGCGGGGGGCGTAGCGCGCCGCCAGAATGGGATGCACCTCGGTGGCGAAGTCCACCGCTCGATCCAGAGCAGGCCGTGCGCACAAAGCTGCCGCGCAGATGGTGCGGGGAAGATGCAATGTAATGAGTGCCGGTCCACAATTATACAGCGACGCGGGGCGGCGTTACCGGGCGGCCGTTTCCCGCCGCTCGAGCCACCGGCGAAGAGACTCCTGCGTCTCACCAGATCGGCGGCCCGCCAGGAGGCTCTCCACGCTGATATCTTCATCCAGTTCCGGCCAGTGGATCCCCTCGCCGCCTGCGATGAGACGCCAGTTGGCGCGCTCCCCTGCGGTCCCGTGTGCCAGGCGCGGGAACCATGCGAGCGGCGCCGTGATCGTCCTGCCATCCGCGAGGTCCACAACCAGCGCATCATCGCTGACACTTACACTCTGTGCGAATGCTTCCCTGAGTTCAGGCCCCAAAGTACTCATGCCATGCCCTCAACAAAAAGTCCGCGTTTTCCGCGACCAGTCTTTCGATGCGTCCGATTTCCACCCCTTGGTGGGGCAGACCATCGCACTTTGTGGTCTGCCGCCTGCGGGGAGCGTTGGCAGGCGACATAAAATGATCGCCTGCCCCACTGCCGTTAAGCACCCCTAAACCGCCCCTGCCTGCAAGAAGCCCTCGATCTCGCCCACCTCTTCCGGACTGAGCCGAAACTCCGCTGCGCCGATGACGCCCTCCACCTGTTTGGCCGAGCGCATGCCGACGATGGCCGCCGTCACCGCCGGATTGCGCAGCGTCCAGGCGATGGCCACTTCGCCCGGTGTGCGGCCGTGGCGCCGGCCGATCGCGCGCAGCAATTCGGCCAACTCCAGATTGCGGGTGAGCCGCGGTTCCTGGAAATGCGGCATGCGCCGGCGGTGGTCGTCCGACGGCATGGCGGCGACGCGTTCGCGCGTCATGGCGCCCGACAGCAGGCCCGATTTCATGGGCGAATACACGATCACGCCGATGCCATGCCGCTGGGTATACGGCAGAACGGCCTCCTCGATTTCAGGCGAAACGATCGAATAGGGCGGCTGCAACGAGGTGATGGGTGCGATGGCTCGCGCGCGGCGCAGTTGGTCCACATTGAAATTGGATACGCCGATCCAGCGCACTATGCCCTCGCGCTGCAATTGCGCCATGGCCGTCCAGCCTTCCTCGATATCTTCTTCCGGCTCGGGCCAGTGAATCTGATACAGGTCGATCGAGTCCAACTGAAGACGGCGAAGGCTGGCTTCCACTTCGCGGCGGATGGAGTCCGCCTTGAGGCTCTTGCCAATCTCGCGGCGCTCGTTCCACACGCGTTCGCACTTGGTGAAGACCAGCGGTTTGCGGGAGCGGCCCTTAAGCGCGCGGGCCACCACTTCTTCGGAATGGCCCAGGCCGTAGACCGCGGCCGTGTCGATCCAGTTCAGCCCCGCGTCCAGCGCGGCGTGGATGGCCGCCACGGATTCGTCGTCGTCCTGCGGTCCCCAGGCGAACGCCCAACCGCCGCCGCCCATGGCCCAAGCGCCGATGCCGATGGGCGTGAGGTGCATGTCGCTGTTGCCTAATTGCTTGGTTTGCATATCCGCTATTTATGATAGCCGAGGAAGGCGGGTCTGGAGACCAACTGTGGGGCAGGTTGGCAACAGTTGGCAACCTGCAGGCCGATTGTTAATCGGCCCCGAGCGGGTCTGGAGACCCGCTGCAGGCGTGGACGCCCGCCCCACAGCACTACTGGATCGTGATGGAAACTGCGGACTGTGTGGATAGGCCACCGATGGTCGCCAGTACCGGGGCATCGCCGCTGGGCAGACTACTCGGCACCGTCACGTTGAACTGATAGAGTCCCGACCCGGTCAGCCCGGCGAACTGGACCGCCGCCGCGACACCGCCGATGCTGATCTGAACGGAATTCGCTGGCAGCGAGGCTTCGGCGGTAACCAATTGATCGGTCGGGGTTGCCGGACTGGTGGGGCCGAATCCGGTCCCGTACAGCAGGACGACCTCTCCCGGCTGGGCTGGCGTGGTGGTCACTCCGGCGATCAGACCGGAAGCGCCCAGCAAGCTGTAGTCGGAATGTTCCGCCGCCACATACTTGCCATTATCAAAGGTGAAGAACGCCGGCGCATACGGCTGCTTCTGCGCCGTGAAGCTATTGCTCGTCTGACCGGCCGCGGTTACTTGGATCTGGACGTTGCCGGTGGTTGCATCGTCTGGAGCCAGGACGTTGATTTGCGTGGCGCTGATGTACTCCACGTAGGCGGGTTTGCCGTCGATCGAGACCGACACCTGATCGAGCGAGGCCGGCAGCGCCCCATTGACGAAGTCGCTGGCGCCCCAGATTTGGGTACTCGCGGACAGGTTCGTGCCAAAGATGGAGACCCAGGTGGCCGATGCGAAACCGGCGCCGAAGCTTGCTCCGTTCACCACGCCGGTGATGACGCCGGCAGGCTGCGCGACCCCGACGACGAGCGTCAGGGAGACAGACACCGGACTGCCGGACGCCCCGGCCGCGGCGATCTGCACGTTGCCGTTATAGCTTCCGACCGCCAGGCTGGCCGGGTTTACGGAGACCGATAGCTTAGCGGTCGCGCTTGCGGTCGCGGTGCCGGACGCGGCGGACAGGGTGGCCCACGACACGCTGGAGGAGGCAATCCAGGAAAGCGTGCCCGAGCCAGTGTTGGCGATGGATATCGTTTGTGCGGTCGGCGTTGTGCCGCCCGGCGCGTAGTTGAAAGTGAGCGTCTGCGGCGTTACCGCCAACGTCGCCCCGGACACCGCCGCCACGGTTAGAGTGACGTTAGCAATCAGGGGGCTGTTGGACGTACCCGAGGGTGTGATCAGAACGGTGGCGGTGTAAGTCCCAGCGGTCAGGGACGCGGGCGAGACAGACACGGAAAGAGTCGAAGGCAGGGTGCCCGACGCCGGCGACAGACTCAGCCAGGACTCGCTTACGGTTGCGCTCCAGGTGACCGTTGCACTTCCGTTGTTGGCGAGCTGAATGGACTGCGCCGCGGGAACGTCGCCACCCAGCGTGTAGGCGAATTGCAGGCTCGCTGGGGAGGCGGCGAGGGGCGACGCCATGATGGTGATGGCATCGGTCCCCGGCGTCGCGTTCACTTGCATAGTGATTAGACCGGTGAGCGTCGCGGGCAGCGCCGCGGAAATCGCCGCATTCGTCCATGACGATACTTGCAGGGCCGTTTGCGTGCTGGAACCCACCGGAATCGCCAATACCTGGCAACTGGTGCATTGGGAGCCAAAGTCGTTGCCGGTGAGGGTGATGGTGGAACCCGAAGTGACTGTCCATCCGGGGCCGCCATGGGGGGTCACGTCATAAATGGCGGTATCGAGCTTACAGCGCGGCGATGAGAAGTAGCCCAGAGCTTCGGCGAGCGTGCCACAGTTGATGGTACTCAGCGATGTACTGGTCGCCTGGTAATCGCCCGTTCCGCTGACGAAGTCGGTGTAGTACACGATATCGGTATCGCCGCCCGGAGTCAACGCCACGGATCCCCATACGACGGAGGTCAAATCCGTAACATAGCTGCCGCTCTGGTTCTCCATGGCGAAGAATATGCCGCCGTCGATGGATAACCAGGGATCGTTGGCGGCCGTTACGCCGATGGACTGCCAGTTCGAATTGCCCGCCAGAAAGGAACGCACGATCTCGCCGGTTTCCTGGGTCTCGGTGGTAACGTTGGCAATTCCCGCGGCATTGCAGTCGAATGTGAAGACCGTGTTGGTGAAAACGGATGGGTCCACGTGGCAGTAGGGGACAACCTGGGTCGGGTAGGTGTTCGGCGGTAAGGCAAAGCCCAGCGCGGCGCTGGTCTCCGAGACGAGCCCATCGCTTGCGTTGTTCAGTTGGGTGGTTGCCGACAAGCTTGCCAGGTAAGGGCCGGCGTCGCCCACAATGGCCAGCGCGTTCACTCCGCGGAGATCGTCGCCGCGCTGGTTCCAGGTGGCCAGGTTCCATAAGAAGGAACTGCCCGGGATCAACTCGGCGTCCTGTGTTCCGGACAAGGCTGAAAGGGTGATGGCATAATTGCCGGCCACGAACGACCCGAAATTCGGCGTGGCAATCAAGATCAGGTCGCGCACCAATGGGGTAACGGGTGGCGTGGCTGTCCCGGTGTCTTGCAGTCCTGCCAGGTAGGCCCTGGCGATCAGGCCGCCCATGCTGAACGCTACCAGATCGATCTGGGGCACCTGGTCGCCATTGTCGTATGTGATGGAATTCAGGTAGGTTCCCAGGTCGTTGCCTAACACTTCAATGGTTTGGTTTGGATCCACAAGGCAGTTATCGAAGAGATACACGACGGGAACGCCGTCGGACACCAGATACTGGGCAAGATTCCCAAAGGTATCCGCCGAACTAGTAGATACATTGCAAGCGCCGGTGAAGCCGGTCTCCCATCCATTCAGCAGCACCACGGGTGGCCGCGTGGCGCTTGAGGGCACCGTTGTCCTGGGCTTCACGACGACCGCCAAGGTGGTGACGCGCTCCTCACCCGCAACGCTGGTGGCGGAGAGCTTCGCTGTGTATTCGCCGGGGCTGATGCGGAGCGACGCCGCCAGTAGTACCCGGTCGCGGGCGCGATTCGGCCCCACTACCAGGGCACTCGATGGCGCGCCGTCGATTTCCGCACGCAGACTCTTGGCTTTCAGCAGGAAGTCGAGCGTTTCGGGCTGCACGGCGATTTGTACGGATTCGCCCACACGCACCTCGTAGCGGGCTTGCTGTACGGTTAGGGGTTGAACGGTCGCGGCCGGGCACAGGGCTCGGCATAGCAGCAGCGCGGCGGCCCCAACTGCGGCACGGAGGCAAGTTTTTGGAGTGGCGTCCAAGAGGTTAAGACGAACGGAGGGACCAAAACGCGCAGGCGAAGAGCGGGGCTGAGAGCCCCGCGCAGGCCACGGGCCTGCCCCACTTGAATGTATATACTCTTGCGATACTAGAGCTTATGCTTCGAATCGTATGTGGGTTCCTCCTATGGGCATCGGTTGCCGGCGCCCAGACCGGGCATCTGCTGTTGCGGAAACCGGCGCTCAGCCGCACTCAGATTGCGTTTTCGTACGCGGGCGATCTTTGGACGGTCCCGCGCGAAGGCGGCGAGGCCAAACGGCTGACCACGGCGCCGGGGGTGGAGACCGATGCCGTGTTTTCGCCGGATGGATCGACGCTTGCCTTCACCGGCGAGTACGACGGCAACGTGGATGTCTTCGTCATGCCTGCGACGGGAGGCGTGCCGCGGCGGCTGACCTATCATCCGGGGCGGGACGAAGCCGTGGGCTGGACGCCGGACGGCAAGCGTGTCCTTTTCGTCTCGGCGCGAGCGATTCCCAACGATGGCGCCAGGCTATACACCTTGCCCGTGGAAGGCGGCGGGCTGCCCGAAGAATTGCCGCTGCCGATTGCGCTAGAGGGATCGTATTCCGCCGACGGCTCGCACCTGGCTTACGTGCCGCTGTTTCAATGGCAGGAAGCGTGGAAGCGCTATCGCGGCGGGCAGACGAAGAAGATCTGGATCGCCAACCTGGCGGATTCGAGCATCGTCAAGATTCCGCGGGACAATTCCAACGACTTCAACCCTATGTGGATCGGCGACCGGATCTACTTTCTCTCCGACCGGGAAGGGCCGGTGACGCTGTTCTATTACGACACCAGGACGAGCAAGGTCACGCGCGCGATTGCCAATCCCGGGCTGGACTTCAAGTCGGCTTCCGCGGGGCCGGGCGCGATCGTGTACGAGCAGTTCGGCGAGTTGCACCTGTATGACCTGAAGACCGGGCAGACCAAGGCGGTGGCGGTGACACTGGCGGGCGATCTGCCCGAACTGCGGCCGCATTATGTGAACGTCGCCAAGCGGCTGCGGAATGCCGATATCTCGCCGTCCGGCGCGCGGGCGGTGTTCGAGGCGCGCGGCGAGATCCTGACGGTGCCGGCGGAGAAGGGCGATCCGCGCAACCTGACCAACAGCACGGCGGCGATGGAGCGCGAGCCGGTGTGGTCGCCCGATGGGCAGAGCATCGCTTACTTCTCGGACGAATCGGGCGAGTATGCTTTGCACTTCCGCAACCAGGACGGCACCGGCGACGTGACCAAGATACCGCTCGGCAAGGCCTTCTACTCCGCGCCGCGCTGGTCGCCGGATAGCAAGAAGATCGCCTACCTGGACAATCACAATCATCTCTTCTACGTGGACATCGCGGCAAAGAAGCCGGTGCTGGTGGAGACGGACTACTACGCCAACGGCACCGGCCTGGCGCCCGCGTGGTCGCCGGACAGCCAATGGCTGGCGTACTCGAAGACCTTGAAGAGCTACATGCAGGCGATCTACCTCTACACCTTGGCTGGCGCCAAAAACACGCAGGTGACCGACGGGATGAGCGATGCCGAGAATCCGGTGTTCGACAAGAACGGCAAATACCTGTACTTTACGGCCAGCACTAATTCGGGCGCCGCCATGCAGCAGGATGTCGAGAGCTTTGCGCGGCCGGTGACGGCGAGCGTATACGTGGTTGTGCTGGCCGCCAGCGAAGCGTCTCCGCTGGCGCCGGAAAGCGACGACGAAAAGAAGAAGGACGACGCCAAGAAGGACGACGCCAAGAAGGACGACAAGGACAAAGACAAGAGCGCCGAGAAGGTGGAGGTCAAGGTCGACCTGGAGAGAATCGGCCAGCGCGTACTGGCCCTTCCCATGCCGGCCCTCCGGTACGTGGGGCTTGAGGCGGGCAAAGCGGGAGTCGTCTACGCCATCGAAAGGCCGGCGTTTTCGCCGCAGGCGCCGCCGGTCTTCACGGTACATCGCTTCGATCTGAGCAAGCGCAAGACGGACGTGGTCATCGGCGGCGTCAAGCAATTCCAGGTGTCGTTCACGGGTGAAAAGATGCTGTACCAGCAGGACGACAAGTGGACCATCGCCGACCCGCCTCCCATGCCCGATAGCCCCGATGGGCCGCCACCGAAACCGGGGAACGAAAAGGCGCTCAAGACTCAGGATCTGGAAGTGAAGGTCGACCCGCCGGCGGAGTGGAGGCAGATCTTTCATGAAGTCTGGCGCATCGAGCGCGAATTCTTTTACGATCCGCACTATCATGGGCTCGATCTGCAGGCTGCCGAAGAGCGCTACGGTGTGTACCTGAACGGCCTCGCGTCGCGCGACGATTTGAACTATCTGTTTACGGAGATGTTGGGCAACATGACCGTGGGACATATGTTTCTGGGCGGCGGCGACCGGCCGGAGGTGAAGAAAGTCCGCACGGGGTTGCTCGGGGCGGACTACAAGATCGAGAACGGACGCTACCGCTTCGCGCGTGTTTACGACGGCGAAAACTGGAATCCCGACCTGAAAGCGCCGCTGACCCAGCCTGGCGTGAACGTTGCCGCGGGCGAGTATTTGCTGGCGGTGAACGGCCGGGAAGTGCGCGCCAACGACAGCGTTTACAGTTTCTTTGAGGCGACCTCGGGGAAGACCACGCTGCTGAAGGTGGGGCCGGACCCGTCGGGGGCGAATGCGCGCGAAGTGAAAGTGGTGCCGGTAGACGATGAATCCGGCCTGCGGCACCTGGCGTGGATTGAGGGCAACCGCCGCAAGGTCGATCAAGTGACCGGAGGGCGCGTGGCGTACGTCCATATGCCCGATACCTCGTTCGGCGGCTACACCAGCTTCATGCGCTACTTCTTCGCGCAGGTGGATAAGGACGCGGTTATCATCGACGAACGCTTCAATCACGGCGGTAAGTTGGCCACCGACATCATCGAGTATCTGCAGCGCAAGGTGATGAGCGTGGCCACCACACGCGACGGCGCGGACACGCTCCAGCCGCAGGGGGCGATCTTCGGCCCGAAGGTGATGATCATCAATGAATTCGCGGGCTCGGGCGGCGACGCCATGCCCTGGTACTTCCACCGCGCAGGGGTGGGCAAACTGGTCGGCGAGCGCACTTGGGGCGGACTGGTGGGGCTGAGCGGATTTCCCGATTTGATGGACGGCGGAGTGGTGATGGCCCCCAACTGGGCGATCTGGAATCCCAATGGAACTATGGACGTGGAGAACCACGGCGTCGCGCCGGATTTCGAAGTGGAATTGGATCCGGCGGCGGTGCGGCAGGGGCACGACCCGCAGTTGGACAAGGCCATCGAGGTGGTGATGGAGGAACTGCGGAAGAATCCGCCGCCGGTGCTGAAGCGACCGCCGTATCCCGATTATCAGAAGAAGTAAGCTGGGGGGTGGGCTTTAGCCCGCGCGGGGCTTCAGCCCCGCCAACTTAAACCATGCCCGCGTCCACCGATCGTCTCTCCGGCACGTTCTGGATGCTGTTCCTCTACGATGTGTGCGAGGCGATCCGGCTGGAGGAATTGCGCGCGATCCTGGGGGTGCAGCCGGCCGGACGCGAACCCAGTTTCCGGCGGCCGACACCGGAATACGTGCGGTTTGAGAAGCCGCCAGTGGTGGAGTACCTGGAACCATTGCGGCTCGAAAGCGGCGAGCGGCTGCAAGCCCAGATGCACTACTACGAATATGGCGTGGTGTCGATCGAACTGCAGTTGCCCTTCGAGTTCGACTGGCGGGAGTTGATGCGCCTGTCGAGCCGATCGATCGCGGCGCCGGAGATCGAGAAGCAGGCGGCCGACAGTGTCCGGCGCAGCCTGGCGCGCGCCCGCCCGGCGTTGGTGAAACCGTACACCGACTGGCTGACGGAAGACTACTACATCATCCAGCTCCGCCCGATGACGAAGGACGACGGCAGCCCGGTGACGGCGGCGGAATTGATCGCGGAGCGCGGCGAAGAGATCGCGCAAGTGGTACGCGGAGAAGAGAAGCGGCTGGCCGACGACGAGCGGACCGAGATCCTGCAAACGCGCCGGTCCTATTATCCGGACGACCTGGTGGTGATCGGCTGGACCGCCGCGCTGGTCTATGACACGCCGGAAGGGGCGCTGCCGGTGATGCAACTGCTGGAGTATGCCAATTCGCAATTGATCGAGTTCCGTTATTACGACGAAATGCTGACGCGGCTGCTCGCCGGTGTGTACCGGTCGCTCGAAAAGGGAACGGGCGTGCTGGCGCGCTGGCGTCTGGCGCGGGAGGCGGGGCGACTTAACACCATCCGGCTGGATGTGCGCGAGCTGACGGAACGCATGGACAATTCCATCAAATTCCTGAGCGATATGTATTCCGCGCGCGTCTACCGGCTGGCCGCGGGGAAGGTGGGCGTGACGGACTACCGCCGGTTGGTGGACGAGAAACTGCACACGGCCGGCGATCTATACCAATTCATGATGGACCAGTTTCAGCAGGGCCGCGCGTTCGTCTTGGAGCTGATGGTGGTGGTGATTCTGGTGATCGAGCTGGTGTTCTTGTTCGAGGGGAAGATGTGAGGATTGTGGGGCAGGTTGGTAACGTTGGTAACCTGCAGGCCGATTGTTAATCGGCCTTTGGCGGGGCTGAAGCCCCGCGCGGGATAAATCCCGCCCTCCAATTAGCCGCTCAACGCCTCGCCTTTGCGCTCGATGGCTTTGGGCCCCGATAGCGGGACGAAGAAATCCTGCCAGACCAGATTGCACTCCTCGACCATCCGCAACCCATATTCGCACCGTCCCAGATCGCCGGGGCCGGAATTATTGGACCCGAAAGTGAACTTCGCACCGGCGGCTTTCGCCATGCGGATGAACGAAGGGCTGGGCAGCTTGTACCGATTGTTGATCTCGATGGCCACACTATTGCGGACCGCGGCTTCAATCACTCGCTTGCGGCGTGGTTCGCTCCAGAGACGCTCGTAGTCCGGGGCGAGCGAATCCGGCAGGAACGTGGGGTTGGCATGGATATCGACCGGTTCGTGGTCCAGGATGCCGACGGTCCGGTCGACCAGTGTGTCCATAAACTCCCGCGGGTCCGCGATGGTTCCCACTTCGTCCGGCAGCCAGAGCCGCATGCGCTTACCGCGGTTGTCGGTCCAGGTCATGGCGTCGGTAAAGATGTAGTCGAAGCGCGCGGCCACGGCACGCGAGAACATCCCGGTCCACTCGCGCCCTTCCGCCTGCATGGCGATGAAACAGGGCTGGCCTTGGAGGCTCTCCAGGTAGGCGATGGCGTCCTGGTCGTTTTGGACCGGATTCCCTTTGCCACAGTTGGCCGCGATGCCGTACTCAATGCCATCGCGCCGCGACTTCGCCAGCACCTGTTCGAGTGTCAGCCCGCCTTTCAGATGGACGTGAAAATCGGCCATGGGAATGTTGCGCCGGCCCATGTTGATAATCTGTTTGAAGACTTCGTCCGGCGCTGGTGCGGGGCCGCCCGGCGTGGGCGTGTCGTCCGGTAACGGCCGCACCCGAACGCTGCGGAATCGCGCCTTGGAGCCGTCATTGTGACACTGCAGCGCGAACGTGCCGCGATCCAGGAAACGGCCTGTTTCCGGTCCGTCCGGAATCACCGGCGGCACAGGCTCCGTGTAATCCACCACCAGCATGCCGTTCAACCGGATCTGCACATTCTTGCCGCGCACCGCCGCGTGGATCTTGAACCACTGGTCGTCAGGCACAAATTGCTTGTACACGTTCCGCAGTCCGTAGAGCGACCCTGTCTTCTTGCGCTCGCGGTAACCGCCTTCGCCTGTGGCTGTGTTATCGATCTGGATTTCGAAGCCTTTGCGCGGGAAATCGCGCTCCTGATACGCGGTATGGAAGTAGACTCCCGAGTTGCACGCCGGACGCGCCAGCACTTCCACTTCAAGCTCGAAGTTGCGGAAATCCGCGCCGTTGACCGGCCCCGTATAGAACAGGTGCGACCTGGGACCGTCGGCCGCGAGTTGGCCCTCCACCACTTTCCAGGAGTTCTTGTTTTCGCTGGGCCGCCAACCTTCCAGGCTGCGTCCATCGAAGAGATCCACCCAGGCGTCGTCCGCCGCGGGGAGCCCTAATGCGGTCATTGTTCCCACAAACGCACGGCGTGTGATTTCGGACTTTGTCATCGGGTTGAGTATAGCGCGAAGCAAGAGGCCGATTGCCAATCGGCCCGCAGGTTGCCAACCGTTGCCAACCTGCCCTACAGCGAGTTGTTATACTGCTCGCGTGATGACATTACGCGCCGCTCTTCTCGCCTGTCTTTTGATCGCGCTCCCGCCGCTGCCGGCGCAGGAGACTGACACCTTCGCCGGGCTGAAACTCCGGTCGATCGGCCCCGCCGTGACTTCCGGCCGCGTGGGATCGTTCGCCGTCCACCCCAAAGACAAAAGCACCTACTACGTCGGGTCGGCCTCCGGCGGCGTGTGGAAGACGGTCAACGCCGGCACCTCATTCACGCCCGTGTTCGATGGCGAAGGATCATACTCGATCGGCACCGTGGTGGTGGACGCGAAGAATCCCAACGTGGTCTGGGTCGGCACCGGCGAGAACAACAGCCAGCGCAGCGTGTCCTACGGCGATGGCGTGTACCGTTCCGACGACGGCGGCAAATCGTGGAAGAACATGGGGCTGAAGAAGTCCGAGCACATCGCGCGCATCGCCATCGATCCGCGGGATTCCAACACCGTCTACGTCGCCGCGCAAGGGCCACTGTGGGGGCCGGGCGGCGACCGTGGATTGTATAAGACCACCGATGGCGGCAAGACCTGGAAAGCCGTGCTGACCATCAGCGAGAACACCGGCGTAACCGATGTGGTGATGGACCCGCGCAATCCCGACGTCCTGCTGGCGGCCGCGTACCAGCGCCGCCGGCATGTGTGGACGCTGATCAACGGCGGTCCGGAGAGCGCCATCTACAAATCCACCGACGCGGGGGCCACCTGGAACAAGGTCAAATCCGGCCTGCCCAGCGAAGATTTGGGGCGCATTGGCCTGGCGATGTCGCCGGCCAATCCCGATGTGATCTACGCCAGCGTCGAATCCATCGACAAGAAGGGCGGCATCTTCCGCTCCACCGATTTCGGCGCCACCTGGGAGCGGCGCAGCGAACACGACGACCAGGGACAGTATTACGCGCACATCGTGGCCGACCCCAAGAACGTCGACCGCATCTACGTCATGTGGGTGTTTCTGCAGGTCTCCGACGATGGCGGCAAGACGCTGCACAATCTGGGCGAGCGCTTCAAGCACGTGGACAATCACGAAATCTGGATCGATCCGGACAATACCAGCCACTACCTGGTGGGTTGCGATGGCGGCGTGTACGAGAGTTTCGATCGCGCCGCCACGTGGGCTTTCAAGGCCAACCTGCCGGTGACGCAGTTCTACGATATCGCGGTGGACGACGCGGCGCCCTTCTATCATGTCTACGGCGGCACGCAGGACAACTTCTCGCTGGGCGGACCGGCGCGCACGCGCAGCGTCCACGGCATCACCAATGGCGACTGGTACGTGACGGCGGGCGGCGACGGCTTCCATTCGCGCGTGGATCCACAGGACCCCGACACCGTCTATTCGGAATCGCAGCACGGGGGCCTGGTGCGCTACGACCGGCGCACCGGGCAATCGGTGGGCATCCAGCCGCAGCCCGGCTTGGGCGAACCGCCCCTGCGCTGGAATTGGGATTCGCCGTTGACCATCAGCCCGCACTCCCACACGCGCGTGTACTTCGCCGCCAACAAACTGTTCCGCAGCGACGACCGCGGCGATTCGTGGAAGGCCGTGAGCGGCGACCTGACCCGCCAGATCGACCGCAATACGCTGCCGGTGATGGGCAAAGTGTGGAATCCGGATGCCGTGGCGAAGAACGTTTCGACTTCGTTTTACGGCAACATCGTGGCCCTTTCGGAATCGCCCAAGAAGGAAGGGCTGATCTATGTGGGCACCGATGACGGACTTATTCAGGTGACTGAAAACGGCGGCGCGGAGTGGCGCAAGATCGACAAGTTTCCGGGCGTGCCCGACGGGACCTACGTGAGCCGCATCTTGGCTTCGCAGCACGAGGCGGGCACGGCGTACGCCTCGTTCGACCATCACAAGGCATCGGACTTCGCGCCCTATTTGCTGAAGACCACCGACGCCGGGCGCACCTGGATCGCGATTCAAAGCGACTTGCCGGCCAACGGCCCCGTGCTGGCGATCGCGGAGGATCACGTGAATCCGCGGCTGCTGTTCGCGGGCACCGAGTTCGGGCTGTTCTTTACCAGCGACGGCGGCAAGAAGTGGATTCAACTGAAGGGCGGCATGCCGACCATCGCGGTGCGCGACCTCGCCATCCAGAAGCGCATGAACGACCTGGTGGTGGGCACTTTCGGCCGCGGCATCTACGTGCTCGACGACTATACGCCGCTGCGCGATCTGAAGCCGGAAACGCTGACGCAAGATGTCGCGCTGTTCGCGGTCGAGGATGCGTTGATGTACATCGAGACGCGGCAGTTCGGCCTGCGCGGCAGGGCGTTCCTGGGCGAGTCTTTCTTCGCGGCGGACAACCCGCCATACGGCGCGCAGTTCACCTACTACCTGAAGGACGAAATCAAGACGAAAAAGCAGCAGCGGCGCGACGCCGAAAAGGAGGCGGAAAAGAAGAAGGCCGCGATCATTTATCCGAGCGCTGCGGAGCTGCGGGCGGAAGGCGAGGAGGAAGCTCCGGCGTTGCTGTTGACCATCGCCGATGCGTCCGGGCGTGCGATTCGCACGCTGACCGGTCCGGCGACCAAGGGCATCCATCGCGTGAGCTGGAACCTGCGCGAGCCTGCCGCGGAGTTGCCCGGACCGCGGCCTGCCGACGTGGACGACGATCTGTTTTACGAAGAGCCGTCGGGCACGCTGGTCACGCCGGGACGTTACAGCGTGTCGCTTTCGAAAAGGGTGGACGGCGTGGTGACGCTGCTGGTTTCCGCGCGGGAATTCACGGTGGAGGCCGAGAAAGGGGAGGCCACCGAGGAAGCCGCCCGCAAAGAGCTGTTCGAATTCCAGCAAAAAGTCGCCAAGCTGGAGCGCGCGGTCCTGAGCACGCTCGATAGCGCCAACGAGTTGAACACGCGCATCGGCAAGATCAAAGAAGCCATTGACGCCACGCCTGCGATGGATCGGAAATGGGCGGACGCGGCGCGATCCCTGGAAAAGAAGAACAGCGAGATTCTGCGCGCGCTGCGCGGCGATGTGACCCTGGCGCGGCGCAACGAGAATGTGCCCGTGGCTATCGTGGAGCGGGTCGAGACCATCGTCAACAACGAGGGAGCCTCGCTGCAGCGTCCGCCGGGCACCGACGTGCAAGCGTTTGCCATCGCCAGCCAGGAGTTCGCCGCCGAGCGGGAGAAGCTACGCGCGCTGGTGGACGTGGACCTGAAGGCGCTCGAACAGGCGTTGGATGCGGCTGGCGCGCCGTGGACACCGGGCCGCTTGCCGGTGCGGTAGGATATTCTGATGGCTATGACACGCCGCTCGGCGCTCTTGTTGGCGGCAGCGGCGCCGCAGTTACTCGGTCAAAAGGGGGAGAAGACCATGGGACGACCAGTTGTTCATTTTGAGATCGGATGCCGCGACCGCGCCAAGACCGGCGACTTTTATTCGAAGCTGTTCGGCTGGCAGATCACGGCCGCCGGCCCTGCGTCGAACATTGAAACCGGGAGTCCGCAGGGCATCTCGGGCCACATCACCTCGCTGGGCCACGAGCCGGAGCATTACATCATGTTCTACGTGGACGTCGAGGACGTGCAGGCCGCGCTCGACAAGGCCGTCGAACTGGGCGGCAAGAAGGTGGTCGGGCCGATCGCGATTCCGACCGGTACGTTTGCCTGGTTCACGGATCCGGACGGGAACACCATCGGACTACTGAAGACGGCGAAGACTTAGGGCGCGGTCAATCGGCACAATCGTTCGACGATGCCACCATCGTGCGGCACGGCGATCGTGCCACTATTACCGCGTATACACCTCGTCCGCTGGATGCCGTCGCAACAGCGCTGGGTGTCGGTTACGAAGACCCGTTTTATATGTTCCGCGGCGACATGATGGACATTTCGGCCGAAGTGCCGAGGCTCAAGCCCGGCACCCTTGTGCCCAAGAGGCAAAAGATCGAGGTCGATTTTCCGGTCGACGCAAATGGCTCGCCGCGCGATTTTCGCGATCTGCTGCAGCGCATCGCCGATCAGCCAAATGCCCAGTCGGGGTTCGCGTACCGGGTTGACAGTTGAAGCGGCTGGGTCTGGATCGCTGGCACATGCGTTGCGATATGGAGATGTGCCATATCGATCAGCGTTGACCATGAACATGCAGGCTTCCTGGGGGCTGGAGATCAGAGCCGCCTGCGCTTGTTCACTGCCGGCCCCGGCCGGGTAGGCGGGGCGCGATGGCGTAGTTCAGTTGCACCAGCACGATGAATCCGATGCTCACATAAGTGTTCACCAGGCAGAGCAGCGCGCCGAAGGCATAGAGCGCCTGCGCGATTACGATCCGGCGCTTGATGGCGGCGGCCACCGCGGTAGGGATGTCGTCCCGCACCAGGCCGAGACCCAGCGCGCACACCCAGGTGAAGTACAGCGTGCCGCCCAGCAGCAACAGATTCACCCAATAGACCAGCAGCGCGATGCGGTAGGCGATGAAGCTGGCCAGCAGCATAGTGGAGAACGGTGTCATGGAAACCGCGAACAGGAACAGAAGGTGCATCCAGGAAAGGCCGCGGTCCGAGCGGGTCAGGTGGTTCAGTTGGGTCTGCTGGCCGACCCAGAAAATGCCCAACGTCATAAAGGTCATGGCGCACATGGCGAGCCGTGGCGCGAGGGCGCCCAGCGCCAGCCACAGGTCCCGCTCGTTGTGGACCGCTTCCACGGCGGGAGCGCGCAGATCCAGCACCAGCAGCGTCATGGCCACCGCGAATACGCCGTCGCTGAGGGCAGCCAGGCGTTCCACGCTTTGGCCGGCGATCCGATTATAGGAAGTGCTCATATCAGGTCAGCATAAAACGCCTGCAATCGCGCGCGGTAGAGCGGGCCAGCCACTTGGACGATGTCGATGTGGGTGGCGCCCTCGACGGTCCAAAGCGATTTGGGCTGGTTGGCCGCGGCGAATAAGGCGCGCGCCATGGCATAAGGCGCAAAGGTATCGTGGTCGCCATGGATAATCAGCAGGGGCGCATGCACGCCGGCGATTTTGCGCAGCGAGTTGAAACCGCTGGCGAAGAACTGCCCTACTAATGGCACGATGGTGCCCGCCATGGCCGAGAAGGAAGTGAAGGCACACTCCAGAATCACGCCGGCACAGGGGCGGCGGCGAGCCAGGTCCACCGCCACCGCCGCGCCGAGCGATTCGCCGAGCACCACGATTTGCGCGGGTTGGTAGCCCATGCCGATGAGGTGGTCGTAGCCCGCATCGGCGTCGCGATAGAGGCCGCGTTCGGTGGGGCGGCCCTGACTCTTTCCGTAGCCGCGATAGTCCAGAATCAGAACCGAGGAACCCGCCGCGGCGATCTCGCGCAGGTGGCCGGGGCGATTCGCCAGGTTGGTGCCATTGCCCTTTAGGTACATGGTGACCAGGCGGCTGTCTGGCGCTTCGACCGGTGGTTTTACAAGCCAGGCGTGCAGACGGACGCCGTCACTGGTGCGCAGCCAGACATCTAACGCGCCCAATTCCGCTTGCGTGTGCCACGGGCCGCCGGGATAACGGAGGGGCCGAAAGATCAGGCGGCTGACGACGAAATAGATCGCGCCGTAGATCAGGACGGCGAGGCCGACAAGGTACAGCGGCATTCTGCCAATATACACGGAAAGGGGCGGCCTGAGAGGCCGCCGCAGTCTGAGAGCCTGCCCCACTAGGCCCACAGGTTGAGGCTGCGCACCAGGGGCTCGGGCTGTTCGTCGAAGACCAGGGCCACATCGCGCCCGACCACGCGCCAGCGGTAGATGGCTAGAGCCACGTGGACCAGGATGACCACTGCCGCCAGCCAGGCAAAGCGAAGGGGGCGTTGCAGCATCCAGTATTCCAAAGTCAGGAATGCCGAAACATAAGTGGTGAAGCCAAAGAGATAGAGCGGCCAGGACACCTTCAGGTTGGCTTTGCCGGGAAGATAGGAGCAGGTGAAGGGGAACTTCTCAAAGCCGACTAACAGCACTTCCACTAACAGCCAGGATACAACGACGCCGAACAACATGTGGAGCAGGGCGGTCCGCCAGCCCCAGAACAGTACGTGCAGCGGCAGCAGGAGGCCAAATAGCGGAACGATGCCCAGAACGATCATGGCCTTTTTGACGCCGGCCAGACAGCGGCGGGCCTGGCCCCGGTCTGAGACCTGGAATACCCAGTTGGCGCGCAATTCGGCGGGCACCGCAAAGACATGCCGCATGCCGCACAAGATGAAGAAGGCGAGGATCAACGGCGCGGGCAACAGTTCGGGGATGGGACGGTACATCCAGGAGTTGCCGCCGCGCGCCACCAGCACCGCCAGTCCTTCGAAGATCACGGCGCAGCCCACGGCCCCGTACGCCGCGAAGAGCAGTTTGTGACGGCGGCTGCGGGTGAGGGTTTTCCAGATGAAGTAGAAGGCAGCCTGTTCGAGCGAATCGCGGACGACAAAGCGGTCGAGCAGGCGGGCCACCATTCTCTCCAGGGCCGATGGGACGGTGGAGAACTCATCCGCGCTTTCGAGCGAGCGGGTGACATGTCTCTTGTAACTCAGGAGGTAAGTGGCCAGCGCGCCGGCGGTGGCGAATCCCGCGGCCATGCGCGCCGACGCGGCCAGTTCCCGGAACACGGGATTCGTCCAGCCCAATTGCGCTTGATAAAGCCCCAGAAACCAGAGCGGCGGAAAGAAGTAGACGGCAGCGGGGTTGATGAGGGCGCGCGGTTGCAGCTCGGACACGATGCGCCCAGAGAGCAGAAACATCAGGATCAGCAGGGCCACCAGCGCGAACTGCACGTAAGGCGAGACGCGCCGGAAGACGCGGTATCCCAGGACGTTCATCAAGATCCCTTGCACGGCGACACAGAAGAAGAACACGAAGGTATTGGCAGCCAGAATGCTGACGATGTGACAGCGGGCAAAGGGGATCAGGTTCAACAACGATTCCTTTTGGAGGACTACGGCGGGAAACATCACGGGCGAGAAGGCGTTGATGGCCACGGAGAAGACGGTCAGGAAGGCCAGCAAGGCCCCGATCTTCGCGCCGAACATGGTGCGCAGGCGGATGGGCAGCGGCGTCAGGTTGGCATAGTCGCGGCGGTCGGGAAAGAGCATCTCCCACTCGACGACGGTCACCAGACCCATCACGGTCATGGAAAAGCAGATGAAGAACTCCTTCTCGCCCAGGGAGGCGAGGTCGCGGACGTACATCGGCTGCATTTGCAGGTTGGTGTACTTCGACATGAACAGAAATGGCAGCAGCATGCCGGGCGCGGCCAGCATGGCGAGGATGTTGACCACGGTGGCGCGCATGTCCGCGGCGTCCGTATTGATCGCGATCAGGTCGTTGTCGAAGAAGCGGCTGAAGAAGTGCCGCAGCAGCTCGCGGAATTGAGCGATTTCGTTCTCCAGCGCGGGCGCCATGGCGAGTCCTCAAGCCTGCATGACATCCACGATGTCCGCGGCGATCTTTTCGGTGTCTTCCTGCTGAACCAGTTGCGAAAAGACGTCTTCGAGCGAGGGCAGCGCCAGGAGGCCCCGCAAGTGCGCCACCGAGTCGTTCGCCACCGTGCATCCCTTGCGCAGAATGATGACGCTGGTGCAGACCTTCTCCACCACCTCCAGCACGTGCGAGCTGTATAGAATCACCTTGCGCTCGCGCGCCAGCACCTTGAGCAGGTTCTTGAACACCAGGCTGGTAGTGACGTCGAGGCCCGAGAGCGGCTCATCGAAGACCAGCACATCGGGGTTATGCAGCAAGGCGGCCGAGATGAGGATTTTCTGCTTCATGCCCTTGGAATAGGAAGAGATGGGCGAGTAGCGGTGTTCGTGGAGCGACAGGAGGTTCAACAGTTGGTCGATTCTGGATTCGAGCGGCGCGACCGGGAGACAGCGCAGGCGCCCGACCAGTTGCAGGTATTCGCGGCCGGTCAGGTAGGGATATAGGTTGGGTTCTTCGGGCACGTAGCCGAGGGACTTCTTGTAGCCGATCAGGTCCTGCCGGATGTTGCGGCCCTGGTAGAGGATCAGTCCGCGGGAGGGCTCCAGGAGGCCGGTCAGCATTTTGACTGTGGTGCTTTTTCCGGAGCCGTTGGGGCCGAGGTATCCGAGGATTTCGCCCGGCCGGATGGTAAAGCTGACGTCGTCGACCGCGGGCCTGCCGATATACAGCTTGGTCAGGTTGCGGACTTCGAGCATACCATTGAGACACCTGTAGGCATGGAATTGTTCCAGCGCGGTGAGCGCGGTGTGGACGATCAAAGCCCAAACGGTTGATCTAAAAGGCGGGTATTGGGTTCCGGGTGTTGGGTGATGAGTTCGGGTATTTGGGTGCTCGCGTCTGGGGCCAGAAATCGAAGATCGGGGGCGTTTTCGGGGTGGTTTTGAGACAGTAGTTGCGTACCCGTTGAGGTCGTCTGTCCGGTTGTCAAAGACCATGGGGGTGACTTGCTAGCGGCTGTCAGGGGCGGAGGTCGAGCAGAAGACCGGATGGGGCTGGGTGCCCTCCGACATCACGTAGCCGGGAGGCTGCGTTTGTGGCTCGGCTGGCTGGTGAGCCGGTGGTTGCGCGGCTTGCGCGGTCTGTTCGAGCGGCTGTGGGCGCTGGGCGTTGCGCTCCTGTTGTGACTGCTTCATATCCGCGATGGCGGTGCGAAAGGAGCGCTCCAGTTGCGCGCGCTGTTTCGCAACGTACGCCAACATCTTGCATTGTTGTTCGCCGAAGTGGATGTACAGGTAGATCTTCTGTTCGCTCTCGGCCACGCGCTTGAGCAGCCATTGGGAGGTGACCATGGTTTCCAGGTAGCAGCGTTCGGTGCGGGTTTGCGGCTGCCAGTCGGCTTCGAACTCGTCCCAGAGCTGGGAGTAGTCCGCGGCGTTTTCGTCGGGGAGCATGGTGGCGCGGGTGCGCAGGCCGTAGGTGAGGGCGTTGAAGCGGATGGCCGCTTTCCCTGCCGGGGTAGTCGGACCGGTAGAATGCTGGGCATTCTTGCGGTTGGCTTCTTGCTGTTTAGCGGAGACTATCATGCGAGTTATCCTTCGTAATTCGGCTTTTGGTTGTGGCGATGGAGCGGCCATACCCGACTTAATCTTAAAACGCGGGTTGCCGGGGAAAGGCGTGCCGGAAGGCTGCGGATTTAGTAAGTGGTTTGGGTGCAGTTAGATGTGGCGGCGAAGTTTATTTTCGAAACGTGTCACCGCGGCGAGCGCGAAGATGGGGGCGACGTCAGCCGCACCAATTCTGTCGCCCGTTGTGACTTCCGGCTGCGATATTCGGGAAGGCTGTAATCCTTTACTTCTTAAGTAGAGAGCTTAGCGCCGTTGGGGAGGGCCCGGGCAAGTATCTCCAGCTCACAACCGTGATGGCGGCAAAGCAAAGAGCGAGAGCCCACAGAGTGACGCGCATGACCGCAAGGTCTCTGCCAGAAGGCCGCCTATTGAGTCTCGCGTAATACAGTGACCCCTCTGCATCGGGGCTGATGTGGGCCGGCTGAAAGCCGGCTGCGGGCAGAATTGCCCGCCCCACAAGGTCCAGATCCAGCCGCGACAAAGAGGCCTCATTGGGAGCGCCCAGAAGGACAGGCCAGGAGGCCTGTCCCACCTACTTCACCAGTGACAGGAACTCGTCCCGCGTCTCTTTACGGCTGCGGAACGCGCCCAGCATGGCGCTGGTCACGGCGCCGGAGTGCTGCTTCTCCACGCCGCGCATCATCATGCAGAAGTGGCGCGCTTCGCAGATCACTCCCACCCCGAGTGGGTCGATCAAGTCCTGGATGGTCTGCGCGATCTGCTGCGTCATGCGCTCCTGAATCTGCAGGCGGCGGGCGAACACGTCCACCAGGCGCGGCAGCTTGCTCAGACCGATCACCCGGTCGCGGGGGATATAGGCGATGTGCACCTTGCCGAAAAACGGCAGCATGTGATGCTCGCACATGCTGAAGAACTCGATGTCCTTCATGATCACCATCTCGTCGTACTTCACCGTGAACAAGGCGCCGTTGACCACCTTGTTCACGTCCATCTGGTAGCCGCTGGTCAGAAAGTGCAGCGCCCGCTCCACACGCTCGGGAGTGCGCGCCAAGCCTTCGCGCCCGGTATCCTCACCCAGGCGCTCCAGGATCTGTTTCACCAGCGGCGCGATGGACAGGTCCACCTGCGCCGGGTCCACCTGCGGCAGGTCCGCTTTGGGGGGCATCACTTTTACGGTAGCTTTATTCGATTTCATGGGCTGACACTTCAAACGCGTTGCGGCTGGTCTCGGCGATGGCCACCCGTTCGAGACACGGCCCATCCGCCGGAAACACCGCACGCCAATTCTGTTTCAATCGCCGGACCACTTCGCGCCCCAGATTCTCCGACGTCGGAACGGCCGCGCGAAACGCGTCCACTTCCTCATTGAGGTTGCGATGATCGAACGGTTCGAGCACCTGGCGCCGCACCAGGCCGTCCAACAACTCGAGATTCACAGCGCGCCCGGAGCGCGCCTCCACGGGGCCGCGCACCGTCACGGCGATCTCGTAGTTGTGGCCGTGCCCGAAAGGATTGTTGCACTTGCCGTACAACTTGCGGTTCTCCGCCTCGCCCAACTGCGGCGCGTGCAGCCGGTGCGAGGCCGAAAAGCGGTATTTGCGCGTGACCAGCATCATGCCGCGTCTCCGAAATAGTCCACGTACAGGTCCGGCGTCTCGTAGACCCGTACGCCATGCAACGTGCCGCGCGGTCCGCTCAAATGCGGCTGCAGGCGATTCCAGATGTCGATGGCGATGTTCTCCGGCGTTGGCATTACATGGTCGAACGGTGCCACTTCGCGGTTCAGGAAGCGGTGATCGTAGATGTCGACCACTTCGCGGTTCAGGGTATCCTTGAGCGCCTTCAGATCGAGCACCATGCCGGTGACCGGGTCCGGCGTGCCTGCCACGGTGACTTCCAGCACGTAATTGTGGCCGTGCCCGTGGGGGTTGGCCGCCGCGCCGTAGAGCGCGTGGTTCTCGGCGTCGGAAAGCCGGGAATCGCGGCAGATGTGCGACGCGGAGAACTCCGCCTTGCGGGTGATCAGCATGGGACCTGATTATTCGATGCAGCAAACGAGCCGGAAGTACACTAAAATTATAGTTTCCAGCTATGCATAGCGTCAAAATCGATCAATTCCTGAAAGCCGGGATCGGCGTATTGCTGGCCGTCCTGGTGTTTGTGCTGTACACTTCCACTCACGAACGCATCATCGACGTGGGAGATTCCGCCCCGAATTTCACCATCACGGCCGACAACGGCCGCACCATCACTGCCTCGAACTTTGGCGGGCGTTTGCTGGTGTTGAATTTCTGGGCTACCTGGTGCCAGCCGTGCGTCGAGGAAGTGCCCTCGCTCGATCAGTTCGCAAAGGATATGGCGGGATCGGGCGTGGTGGTGCTGGGCGTCAGTATGGACGCGAACCCCAAGGTTTATCACGACTTTCTTTCCCGCAATCGCGTCTCCTTCATGACCGCCCGCGATCCCGAGGCCAAGATCAGCGCCGACTATGGCACCTTCAAGTACCCGGAATCCTACATCATCGATTCCAAGGGCAAGGTGGTCCAGAAGATTATTGGCGCGACCAATTGGACGGACGGCAATATGGTGAACGCGGTGAAATCGTTTCTGTAACCCACAGGCTGAAGCCTGTGCCACCGGGCCTGTGTTACGGTAAACCACAGGCTAAAGCCTGTGCTACCTGCGGCCAAGCAGAAACTGATCGATCTTCTGGGTCCTCGCGGATACCTGGACCGTCCCGAAGATCTGGCGCTCTACGAATACGACGGCAGCGTGGAAAAGGGCCGACCCGAGATGGTGGCCTTCCCGCGCAGCACCGAAGACGTAGCCGGCATTGTCAAGATCGCGGCCGAATACGGCGTGCCCGTGGTGGGACGCGGCGCCGGAACCGGCTTGAGCGGCGGCGCGATCCCGCGCGAGGGCGGCGTAGTGGTGGGATTCGCACGCATGAACCGCATCCTGGAAATCGATTTGGAAAACGAGCGCGTGCTAGTGGAGCCCGGCGTGGTGAATCTGGATGTCACGCTGGCGGTCCAATCGCAGGGCTACTTCTACGCTCCCGATCCCTCCAGCCAGCGCGCCTGCACTATGGGCGGCAACGTGGCCGAGAACGCCGGCGGCCCGCACACGCTGGCCTACGGCGTGACCACTAACCATGTGCTGGGTCTAGAGTTCGTGCTGCCGGATGGCACCGTGGTGACCACCGGCGGAAAGGAAACTGAGCAGCCGGGTTACGACCTGACCGGCCTGTTGACCGGCTCGGAAGGCACCATGGCACTGGTCACCAAAGCGATGGTGCGGCTGATGCGCAAGCCGGAGATGGTGAAGACCATCTTGGCCATCTACGATGACGTTGAGGATTGCGGGGCCACGGTGGCCGAGATTACCGCGCGCGCCATCGTTCCGGTAGCCGTCGAGATGCTGGATGGCGTGATGCTCCGCATGGTGGAAGAGGCCACCCACGCCGGCTATCCCATGGATGCGGCGGCCGTGCTGCTGATTGAGCTGGAAGGATTGCGCGAGAACGTGGAGGAGCAGGTCGAACAGATTCGCGAGGTGTGCCAGTCCTGCCGCGCGCGCGAGGTCCGCGTGGCCAAGACCGCCGAGGAGCGCGAACTGCTCTGGAAAGGCCGCAAGAACGCTTTTGGCGCGGTGGGCCGCGTCAGCCCATTCTATTACGTGCAGGATGGCGTGGTGCCGCGCACGCAGATCGCGCCCACCCTGCACGTGATCGGCGAGGTGAGCCGCAAGTATGGCCTGACCATCAGCAACATTTTCCATGCGGGGGATGGCAACATGCACCCCATCATTCTGTTCGATGCCCGCAAACCTGGCGACCTGGAGAAAGCCCGGGCCGCCGGCGCCGAGATCCTGGAACACTGCCTCAGCGTGGGCGGGTCGATCACCGGCGAACACGGTGTGGGGATGGAGAAGAACGAATTGATGGCGCGCCAGTTCAAACCGGAAACACTGGAGACGATGGGGGCGTTGAAGCGGCTTTTCGATCCCGAGAACCGCATGAACCCCGGCAAAATGCTACCCACCGGAAGAGGCTGCCTGGAGATCCGGCAGATGCCGCTGGACGCTTCTGGAAGCGATGGTCAGGCGATTTTCTAACCTGGCCATTGGACCGTTAGCTGCGCCAAGCTCCGCACTGAGGTAGAACGGGTATCGCTTCCGGCTCCTGGGCGCCAACTTAACCCTATTGAGTCTCGCGTGATACGGTGACGGTTTCCACGAGAAATGTGACTCTCTGCATCGGGGTCGTCCGCAAACGGACGCAGTGCACGCACCGGACTCAGGGTAATTCCTTGAAATGCTATGGCAAGGCGCATACACCCGGCCCACGCTGGTGATTTATCAGTATCAAATCGACCCGGAAATGGGTTGGATGCATGCCCGCATTCAAACTTGGTTTCCCGATAACGGACGGCCATGCCGGTCTTCTCGTGCTGGAAGGTCGGGGTGAGTTCTGTACAGGTCAGAGCGCACACGTTGCCTTGCCGGATGGCCAATTTAGCCGCATGCGCGCGCGATCTGGTCCTTGTCGGCCTGTTGAGTCGCGGATATATTCGACCGGCAGCTTTTGTTGGAGGAACGGTGCCAGGGAGGCCTCCTTCAATTCCGCACTGGCCTTTTTGACGTGATCCCCAAACTGCTTACAGAGCAGCCCATTGCGAATCAGGTACATCTTCATGCCTTCCCCATGGGTGAGGCGTCGCAGAGAACCGCGGAACAACACGCGGTCAAAACCGGAAAGCGTACCCTGGATCTGGGATTCAAACTTAGCGATAAACTGTTTCATGGCGTTTCCTCCTGGTGCATGGTGATTTGGAACATCAACCAAGGTACTTCTTCGGAAACGCCATTTGAGTTTGCGGCTTGCCGCTTTGCGGGGCGGCCAATCTTGGCCGCCCCACATTAGCCCGAGGGAAGGTGCAGATCTGTCGCCGGAACTGTCACTGTATTAAGCGAACGTCAATAGGTCAGGCTCTTCAACTCGGACATAGTTCTACCAGAGGACGGAGACGCGATGTCCGTTGGGCCCGAAGGCAGGCCGCCCGTCTCCGATTTATGAAGCCACTTGGACTGACCGCCAATCGGCTGGCAACCAAACTCTCAGTACCGGTGACGCGAGTCAACGACATTGTCTGTGGCCGGCGCGCCATCACGGCGGACACTGCATTGCACCTGGCCCGCTGCTTCGGAACGACGCCTCAGTTTGGATGAACCTACAGTCCAACTACGATCTCGAATTGGCGCAGGCTGTGCGGGTACCCTAGATGTCCGCTCCCGCGCCACGTGATCCCACAATCGTACACCACCCTCGCTCCGCCGCCGGCCTAACCTATTGAATCGATTCCCAGCGCCCTTGGCACAAAGCCTGCCTACGCAATCCCGGAGGATTGTCGATGAATAGCTTCGCGCAGGATTTCCGCTATGCCTTCCGCAACCTGCGGCATAATCCCGCCTTCACGGCAGTCGCGATCGGCGCGTTGGCCATCGGTATCGGTGCGAACACGGCCGTCTTTACGGTCGTCGAATCGGTGCTGCTGCGGCCGCTACCGTATCACGAACCGTCCCAGTTGTACACGGTCCGGCCTATGCCTAAGCAGCCAACGCCGTTCGGCGGCGGGTCGATGTCCGATCCCCAATTCATCGCCTGCCGGTCCGCCACCACGGCCTTCCAGCAGCTTGCGGCCTACGACGGCGGGAACTGGAACGGCACAGGTGTTGGCGATCCCGTAGCTATTCACGGCCAGGAGGTAACCACCAACTTCTTCGCCACGCTGGGTGTGCAGCCCCAACTCGGTCGCGGCTTTCGGCCCGAAGAGGAGTCGCCCGCCGCCCCCAAGGTCGCGGTCTTGAGCGATACCTTCTGGCGCACTCACTTCCAGGGCGGCCGCGATGTGCTGGGCAAGTCGATAACGCTCGACGGCGTGCCTCGTACCATCGTTGGCGTGATGCCGGCGGGTTTCGACCCCATTCAGGAACTTTGGCTCCCGGCGGTCCTGGAGCCGGACAATCATCACATCGCCTTCCGGCAGGTGATCGGCAGGCTCGCGGCGGGCGCCACTCTGGCGCGCGCGAAAGACGAACTGGACGCGGCCAACGCGCGGGTGACGGCCGAGGAGCACGGCCGGCATGGCGAAAAAATGGAGATGGCCATCGCCCCGTTGCGCGACAGCATCGTCGGCGACGCACGGCCCGCCCTGCTAGTCTTCCTGGGAGCGGTGGGTTGCGTGCTGCTGATCGCCTGCGTGAACGTAGCCAATCTGTTGCTCTCCCGCGCGTCGGCGCGCAAGCAGGAGATCGCCATTCGCGCATCGCTGGGCGCTACGCGCTGGCGCCTGGCGCGGCAACTGCTGACCGAGAGCGCCATGCTCGGCGTCATCGGCGGATTGCTCGGCCTCATCGTCGCGCTCTGGGGCGTCGAAACCTTGATCCAGTTCGCGCCCGCCAATCGCATCCCGCGCATCGATGAGATCCGCTTCGACGGCTGGGTGTTCGCTTTCAATATGGGCGTCTCCCTCGTAACCAGCGTGCTCTTCGGCCTGGCGCCCGCGCTGCAATTGACGCGCGCGCGACAGACGCGGAATTGGAAAGATGCAGCCGCCCGCGGCAGCGCCCGCACCGGCGCGCTGCGCTCCGTGCTCGTCATGGCGGAAGTGGCGCTGGCTCTGACCCTCCTGATCGGCGCGGGCCTGCTCGTCCGCAGCTTCGAGAAATTGCGCAGCGTCAACCTCGGTTTCCGGCCCGACAACGTCCTGGCGGTGAGCGTGCAACTCTACGGCAAGCCATACGAATCGGCTGCACAAATCCAACGCTTCGACAACGATGTCCTGGAACGCATCTCGCACGTGGACGGTGTGACCGCTGCCGGACTGGTGAACTGGCTGCCCATGTCCGAAGCCCTCATCCAGGGAGATTTCAAACTGGGTGACCAGCAACTGCCGCCGGACGTGATCGTCGCCAAACCCGCCGTCAGCCCCGGCTATTTCAGGGCGATGGGCATCCCGCTCCTGCGCGGCCGGTCGTTCGATGAGCACGACACCCTGAAATCCGCACAGGTAGCCATGGTCGATCAGTCCTTCGCCCGCCGCTTCTGGCCGCACCAGGATCCCATCGGCAAGCGTATCAGCTTCGCCGACAATCCCAAAGCGGAGGACGACTGGATGATCGTAGTCGGCGTGGCGGGATCGATCCGCCAGCAGAATCCGGCCTCGCGGATCATGGCCATTTACCAGCCGGTCGCACAAGTGCAGGTGCCGGTCTTCCTGCAATACGCCAGCTTCGTGGTGCGCTCGCATGCGGATACCGCCAGCCTCGCCCCGGCGTTGCGCGCGCAGCTCTGGAATGTGGACAAAGACCTGCCCATCCAAACGATCAGCAGCATGCAGGACTTGCTGTACGCCTCCACGGCCGAGCCGCGCTTTCAAACGCGTGTTCTCGCGTCGTTCTCCTCCGTCGCTTTTCTGCTAGCCATCGTCGGCATTTACGGCGTGATGGCTTATTCGGTGACGCAGCGCACGCAGGAAATCGGCATCCGCATGGCGCTCGGCGCCGAGCGCCGCCACATCGTGCATATGATCCTGTGGCGCAGCGCCGCGTTGGTCTTGGGCGGCCTCGGGATCGGACTCGCCGGCGCCTGGGCCACCACGCGGGTGTTGAAGGACTTTCTCTTCGAGGTGACGCCATTCGATCCGCTTACTTTCGCCGCCGTATCGCTGTTGCTGGCGTTAGTTGCACTGGCCGCTTGCTACCTTCCCGCGCGGCGCGCAGCCGCCATCGATCCGCTGGTGGCATTACGATATGAGTAAACTGCGCCTACGGCGTGAACGAGAAGACGGTTCCTTCGTTGAAAGCGCCGCCTTCTTGGGTCGTGCCGTAGAGCACGCCATTGCCGTCGACGGCGAGACTCCCGTTGGGCGTGGCGCCATCGGCGGCACTCTTGAAACTGTAGAGCACTGCTTCGGTCCAGGAACCCCCAGGAGACGCGGGTGGTGTTAGCGAGAAGATTGTGCCGCAGCCTTGTTCGAGAAAGCAGCCTGGGAGTCCGCCCCATTGGGTTGTCCCATAGAGCACACCGTTGAAGGCGGTGAGTCCACCTGTGGGCAAGGCGCCATCGCCATTCAGTACACCAGTAAATTGATACAGGACCGCGAACTTCCCCTCTCCCGAGGAGCCTGGCGGGATCATGGACCACACAGACCCGCAACCTTCAGTGCAGTTATTACCTACCGATCCATCAGAGCCGGAAGACGCGGTGCCGAAAAGCGCTCCACTGTTGTCAACGAGAACTCCCCCGAGCGGAACCGTTCCGTCGCCAATACGGCCGGTGAAATCATGAAGGATCGTTTCGACCCAAGGGCCGCCGGGAATGTGTGGCGGGGTCAACGAAAATATCGTCCCGCAACCACTAAAATCCCCGTAGCAGCCGCCGGTACCGCCTGCCTCAGTCGTGCCATAAAGCTGGCCGTAAGAGCCTAAAGCAACGTCGTTGGGCCGTAGGCCATCGCTACCCCCGGTGAAGGTGTGGAGGATCGTTTCCTGCCAAGATCCGCCGGGAGATGCCGGCGGAGTCGAGGAGAGCACGATCGATCCGCTGGTGGCATTACGATATGAGTAGATGGCGGAAGAATCCAACAGCACTCGGCCGAAAGCCCTGAAGATCAATCTCGACGGCCGCAGGTACGGCACGTTTGCCGAAATCGGCGCCGGCCAGGAGGTTGCCCGCTGGTTCTTCCACGCCGGGAAAGCCGCCGGCACCATCGCCCTGACCGCTTCGGCTTACGACATGGCCATCAGCGATAGCATTTACGGCCCGACCCAGCACTACGTCAGCCGCCAGCGCCTGGAGGCCATGCTCGACCACGAGTTCAAACGTCTGGTGGAGCGCCTGGACCAGAGCCGCGGAGAGCACACCGCGTTCTTCGTATTCGCGGATACATCCGCCACGCAAACCCACTCGCACCGGCCCGCGGGACATAGCTGGCTGGGCGTCCGTTTCCAGACGGAGCCACGCGGCGAGCCATCCGAGATCATTCTGCACGTGGAAATGCTGGACCCTGTCACGGTCGAGCAGCAAGAGGCACTCGGCCTGGCCGGCGTGAACCTGATCTATGCCGCCTTCTACTATGCGGACGATCCCGCGCACCTGATTGCCTCGTTGATGGACGATCTGAGCCGCCGCCGGATCGAAGTAGATATGATCAAGTTCTCCGGCCCGGCATTCGCAAAGGTGGACAACCGCCTGATGAGCCTGCAGCTCGTCGAACAGGGGCTTACTGACGCCGTCATGTTTACGGCCGATGGCGCGGTCGTGCAACCCGCGGAAGTGCTCTACAACAAGCCGGTGATGATTGGGCGGGGCAACTTCCGGCCGGTCACTAACGTCACGCTGGAAATGCTGGACCGCGCCGTCCGCCAGCTTCAGCAGGATTCACCGGACGCCCAGGACCTAATCGCCATCATGGAGATGACGTTGAATAACCTGATGTCCGAGCAAGCTATCGATCCCCAGGATTTCCTGGCGCGCGTCGATATTCTGGGCGTGCTGGGCAAAATGGTCATAATTTCGAATTACACCAGGTTCGACATGGTCACCAGCTACTTGCGCCACTACACGCAAAACTGGATCGGGATGGCCATGGGCGTCCCAACCTTGCGCCAGGTGTTCGATGAGAAATACTACGCCGAAATGGAAGGCGGCATCCTGGAGGGTTTAGGCAAACTCTTCCAGGGACGCGTCAAGCTGCTCATCCTTCCGACGCGAGAAACAGACGCCGGAGAGCTGACTACCTCCGATCGGCTCGACGTGAAACCGGAACTGACCCACCTATACAGACATCTCGTCGAGAACGGTTACATCGAATCCATCCGCGAGTTCGACCCCGCCGACTTGCACGTCACGCCGGGCGAAGTGCTGGCAGCCATCCAATCGGGCGACCCAAGCTGGGAAAAGCTGGTGCCGCCACAAGCCGCCGAGGTGATCAAGCAGAAGGGCTTGTTCGGCTACAATGGAGGGCGGGCTTGAGCCCGCGCGGGGCTTTAGCCCCGCTCGCGTATTCCACCACTAGCAAATACCCCACCAACGGAAATAGGAAACTTTTCCAGGAGGGAAACACCAAGTGAATAAGCTGCTATACGCCACAGTTGGAGCCGCCTGCCTCGTCGCCGCCGGCTGTTCGAAGAAAGTTGCCATGAAGCCGGCGCCCCCACCCGCGGTATAACAGGCTAAAGCGAGCGTCCCGGATAGACCCGTGATCTCGCTGTTTGCCGCTTCGCCCGGAACCATCGACAAAGGCGGCCAGGCAACCCTGCGTTGGGCCGTGGAACACGCCGACAACGTGCAGATCGCTCCGGCGTTGGGACAGGTACAGGAGTCCGGGAGCCGCGAAATCTTTCCCAGCGCCGACACCGTTTACACATTGACGGCCACCGGGCCGGGCGGAACTGCATCCGCCAGGGCCAGTATCGGCATCCTCGTACACACAGCATCCACAAGAATGCCGGATCAGGCGACCAGGAATCAGATCCAGGAGTTGCTCAACCGCATTCAGGACGCTTACTTCGACTACAACAAGCACAGTCTTCGCCCGGACGCGGAGCAGGCCCTGGTGGCGGACGCCAAAACCCTCGGCGAAATCCTGAAGGACTATCCGGACTATAAGCTCACCGTGCAGGGCCATTGCGATGAGCGCGGATCGGAAGAATATAACCTGGCCCTCGGCGATGAGCGCGCCACTCAAGCCAAGGACTATCTGCCCTCCCTGGGTGTTCCGGGCGCGCAACTGAAGACCATCAGCTACGGCAAAGAGAGACAGGTCTGCAGCGAGCACGACGAAGCGTGCTGGCAGAAGAACCGCCGCGCGCACATCACGCAAGAGCAGTAAACCGGACTTCGCCCCGCGGGTAAATGAAACGCCGCGGCGACGCAGTGCGTCCGATCTGGCAGCGGAGGGTAGCCGTATGTCTCTACGTGGCGCTTCGTTCGCGTGCCGATTTTGGGCAGCTCTGATGCTCGCCTCTTTGTCTACAGCCATGGCTGCCGCACCGGCCATCCTCGTTATCGGTTCGGATCAGTCCTTGGTGACAACCTTCACGCTGTCGCCCGACAACGCGGATCTGCTGTGGTTTTTCGATAACACACCGCTGTTGACGTCCGGCCAGCCCTCGATCACAGGCCAGCTTTTCGACAATGGCAACCTCCTGGGGACGCTCACTCAAGTGCAAACCGTGGATCTCGAAATGGTCTTCGAGTCGCTTTCGAGTCAGTATGCCGACACTGGCGACGCGACGGTGCCTGCCCGGGTAGACTTCGGCAGTTTGAACAAAGGAACCGCTACAGGGTGCCTGATCGTCACCGTGACCGGAGGCTCGATCAGCCTCAGTGTCGGCGATATCGTCTCCTACGACGGTCTCAGCGCCAGCCCGGATAGCTTTACCCCTCTAGGAGACCTGACCGTCACAAACAGGGCCCTCACTGGCGGTTCGACGCCTCCGGCGCTATCGATCGCGAGCAGCGGCATCGTGAACGCGGCCAGCTATGGCGCGGGTGCGGGCCTGTCTCCCGGGAGCATCGCCTCGATCTTCGGAGCGTTCGCTCAGATCTGCCCGGCGGGCAGTGAGAGCGTCCCGCTTCCCATCAGCCTCTCGGGACTTTCCATGCAGTCGGGCAGCTTGCAATCGCCTTTGTTCTACGCCTCGGCAGGCCAAGTGAACCTGCAGATTCCCTGGGAACTGGCAGGCCAGACCCAGACCACTTTGGTCCCGACGCTCAATGGCCAGGCTGGCGCCGGGCAAACCTTCAGCCTTGCGCCATCTTCGCCAGGAATCTTCTCTATGAATTCCCAGGGTACCGGCCAAGGCGCGATCCTGGATTCCTCCTATCGCCTGGTGGACTCCACGAACCCGGCAACACCCGGCACGACCGTCATCCTGATCTACGGTACGGGTCTCGGACAAGTTACCAACCAGCCTCCGACCGGTTCACCTGCCCTAAGCAGTCCGCTCTCAGAGACGCCCACGAAGCCGACGGTGACCATAGGTGGAGTGCCCGCTAGTGTGATGTTCTCCGGGCTCGCCCCAGGCTTCGTGGGCTTGTACCAGGTGAACGCCCAAGTGCCCGCCGGTACGCCCGCCGGACCTTCGGCGCCCGTCGTCGTTTCGATGGGCGGAGTCGACTCAAACACAGTCACGATTGCCGTGCAGTAACCGGCATCGCCACCGTCCGCGGCTCGATGCCAGCTTTGGCCAGCACGGCGTAAACCACGAAGCCCGCCACGAAGCTATACAGCACGGCCGGCTGCACGTAAGTCTTCAGCGACTCGGAAATCGGCAGGAACGGCAGTATCCCGACCACGAAGCCCACCGCCCACGCCAGATATCCGGCCCAGTTGATGCCTGCGCGCGGACCTGCCCAACGCTTGCCCGAGAGCAGATAGTCCGCCGCCATGGCCCCGCAAATCGGACCGAACGACGCGCCCACGATGGTGAAGAAGCCGATCAGGTTTTGGGCCACGCCGGTCACCGCCAGCACGATGGACACGGTCACCCCCGCCATGGTGGACGAGACGCGCGGCACGCCCGGTATCATCGTCGAGAAGCTATTGCCGGCGATGAAGGCGCAGAAGCAGGCGGGCGCCACCGAGGCGATGGTAAACAGCGCAAACATGGCAGTGGCCAGCAGGCCGCCGATAGACCGGATCACGTCGTCATACCCCAGCCCCGGAAGCTTGTACAATGTGCTGGCGCCGGCCACTGACAGCAGCGGCAATCCGGCCGCAAATACGATCGCCAACGTGATGCCGGTAAGCCCGCCCATGCGCACGTCTTTTGCGTTGCGGCTGTTCATCCCGAAATCCGCGCCCGCCGCGCCCGCCGTGGCGAAGAAGCCGATAATGATCTGAATCAGCAGCGTGAAAGCCACGAACGGCTGCGGATCGGCCGGCACGTATGCTGCAATGCCCGAGCTGGTTCGAAAGAACACCAGCAGCACCATGGCGGCGGGAATCACAATGAGGTAGCGCGAAAGCTTGGCCACGTATTGAATCCCCATCACGCCGATGTAGGCCATCCCGTATCCCCAGAGGATGCCGATGGCGATGAAGGGCAGGCTTCCGGGCCCGGCCTTGGATCCCACCGTGTTCAAAATGAACTGCGTCGAAATGGCCGTATTCACCGCGAACCAGCCGACCTGCAGCAATCCCATCAGCAGGCCGGGCATGACGTAGCCGCCC
This sequence comes from Bryobacteraceae bacterium, assembly GCA_049520215.1. Taxonomy (GTDB): domain Bacteria; phylum Acidobacteriota; class Terriglobia; order Bryobacterales; family Bryobacteraceae; genus Bog-159. The sequence continues at coordinate 37,011 of JBEKPZ010000013.1, forward strand.
GCCGTGCCGAAAGTCGAACTGCCGACCACGTACAGCGGATAGCCCGTCTTCATGCCTAACATCGCCGGCGCGTAATAGTAAAGCGCGCAGCTCAGCAGCCCGGCAACTACGATGGCGGCGATGCACAGGCCCAGACCGGCGTGCGGGATGGTGTCCCTGGCGATCGAGAGGTAAAAGGCGATCCACAGAAAAATCCCCGCGTAGCTGGGCGCGGTATTGGCATACCACGGACCGCGGTTCGACGCGGGATTCGGTACGGCTTTGGAAATGTAATCGGGCAGCATGGCCACTCCTTTTCGGAAGCCGCAGTATACTACGAGGCGGGTGGAAGGCGGGTGCGGGTGTTGCGCGGTGGGTGTGGGCTGCCAGCTTCGGCGCTCACGCGAGGACGTTTGCGGAAAAAGGGTCGAGGCATGCTCGGCCCCACTTGCGAGCAGTATAATGTGACTAACGAAAGGCGGTGCTTGCATGCGGGGGAGCAGCCCGGCACGAAGTTTCGCGAGCCTGACGGTGGGGTTCGCCCTTTCCTCCCAATGCATATGGGCGCAGGGGCCAATGGGATCAGGCCAGCTACCCCCTACCTCGGTCATAGCGGCGAGGACGTGGGGGACGGGATCTCTGAGTGGGAGCATCTATTTGACAGGCCGCGTCATGTTGGACGACGGCACGCCGCTCTCCGGGCCGGTGACCATCGAGCGCGTCTGCAGCGGGGCGCCGCGGGTGCAAGGCTACACGGATCAAAAAGGGCGGTTCAGTTTTCAGATCGGCCAGAAGGCCGGAGTCACGCCGGACGCCAGCGAAGATTCGTCCGGCAGGCCGGGCACGCCTCGCCCGAACGACATGCCGGTTGGGGTGGGCCCGCAGCGCTCGCAGTCCACCACCGCCGCTACACAGAACACGCTTGCCAACTGCGATCTACGCGCGGCGCTGGCGGGTTTTCGCTCGGATACCGTCTCGCTGGGGGCGCTCCGTTTGCTCGACGATCCGAACGTCGGCACGATCCTGTTGCACCGTTTGGCCAATGTGGAAGGTACGGCGATCAGCCTCAAAAGTGTGCAGGCTCCTAAGGAGGCCCGCCGGGCGTATGACAAGGCACTGCAAGAACTCCGGAAGAACCAACCGGCGCAAGCCGCCAAGGAACTCCGGAAGGCTGTGGAGATTTATCCGGAATACGCGGCGGCGTGGTACGAACTGGGCCGGATCGAGGAGCGGGGTGCGGATATCGCGCAGGCGCGCAAATCGTTCGCCACCGCGATCGCCGCGGATGCCAAGTTCATCAGCCCGTATTTGAGCATGGCCGAACTGGAGGCCAAGGCGGAAAACTGGGCCGAACTGGCTAATATCACCAGCACGCTGCTAAGACTGGACGCGGTGGACTACCCGGTCGCGTATTTCTACAACGCCGCAGCCAATCTGAACGTAGGCCAAATCGATACGGCGGAAAAGAGCGCCCGCGCCGGGGAGAAGCTGGATACGGCACACCAATATCCCGCGCTGGAACGCGTGCTGGCGATGATCCTGGAGCGAAAGAAGGATTATGCCGGCGCGGCGGCGCACCTGCGCAGCTACCTGATGCTGGCGCCGGATGCGGAGGATGCCGCGCGGACAAAAAAGGATCTGGCCGATTTGGAGCGGCTAACGGGCGCCAACGCGCAGGCCAGCGCGGCGCACGAATGACCATTGCGGCGGGATCTTGTGGGGCGGGCAATTTTGCCCGCAGCCGGCTTTTAGCCGGCCCTGGCCGCCTGGAAAGGCGGCTGCGGCCAAGATTGGCCGCCCCACATCAGCCCAAGATGCGCCGCGCAGCGCGATACAAATCCCCATATTCCGCGTCCAACAATCGCGCTATAGTGGTTTTGACATCGGCGGAATTCCATAACCACCACGGATCCCCCCATGAACTGCATCGCGCCCCTCGCCATCCTCGTCGTTTTCGCAACCGCAGCCAACGCCCAGACAGCCCAGGCCCCGCACGTGCAGGACGGCGGCGCGACTGCCTACACGCGCGACGGCGGCGTATCCGAGGTTCTGCAAAGCATCTACATCCCGCCGCTGCTCAATGCGCCGTTCTCTGCGATGGTCCACACCGAGTGGACGCGTCCCATGTCCGGTGGCGGCAACTTTACCTTCGTCAACCAGCGCCAGGTGGCCCGCGACGGCCGCGGACGTATCTACGAAGAGCGCTGGCTGCTGGCGCCCAAAGGCAGCGAAGACCACTCGCGCATGAACGTCATCCAGATCGCCGACCCCAACGCGCACACACTCTATAACTGCTTTACTCTGCAAACGCCCCATCGCTGCGTCCTCCAGACGTTTGCCGAAGCCGCCGTAAAGTCCTACAAGCCGGCTGTATTCCAGAGCGGCCCATTGCCCAACAACGCGGGCGAACGCGTACATGAGGACCTCGGCGCCCGCACCATCTCCGGAATCGAAACCGTCGGCACGCGCGACACCAGCAAACTGAATGCCGGCGTCATGGGCAGCGACCAGCCGTTCTCCACCTGGCGCGAGTTCTGGCAAGCCCCACAGATCGGCGTCAATCTCTACTCTGAGGTCGTTAACCCCTCAGTCGGCAAGCAGGTTTTCACGCTCACCGATGTCAACCTCGCCGAACCCGACCCCAAGCTCTTCGAGTTGCCCGAAGGCTTCGATGTCGTCGATCGCCGCAAGCCGGTCGCGCAGCACCCGGAGTAAGCCAAGCCGCTTCCAAGTGAGCTCGACCTTTGCGGCTGAGTTCGCAACACCGAAGACGGAGATGTGGAAGTGGTGGCGTCCGGCAGCGAACCGACTTGGCCGAGTTGCGCCCAAGCCTTCGGCGCGGCCCGCGGGGCATCCTGTGTCGCGAACGGCTTCCGATCGTGCCTGACCAACGCCGCTGAAGGCACGACGAGACCCGGCTCCGGCTCGTGCGTACCGCAACCTGAGTGGTGGTAACTTTGGGGCAGATGTTTATCATCTTCTACTATGACGATAGCGGCTCTGAGGATCTCACGGGAGGGTAACGTCCGCCCAATGACACCGGCCAAAACAAGGAGCACGCCGGGCGAACACGCCTGGCTGGCGTCTCTGGTCCCTTGGTCCGCGTCTTCCGCCAGGTTTGTTGCGTTCTTCGCAGCATCCATTGCGGTGCCACTGGCGATCGCGCAGGCGCCAGCTCTTTCTCCCGTCTCCGCGACGGGGCCGGCCGCCCGGCCGGCGAAGGTAAACCCGAAAGACGGTTTAACCTACCTCCTGATCCCGCCAGGGCGGTTCATCATGGGCTGCTCACCAGGGGACGAGGAGTGCTTTGACGAGGAGAAAAGGTCACACGAAGTAACGTTAACCTCGGGCTTCTGGATGGGCCAGACGGACGTGACCCAGGAGGCCTACCAGCGCGTGATGGGGCGGAATCCGAGTCATTTTAAGGGCGCAAGCTTACCGGTGGATTCGGTAAGTTGGTCTGAAGCCCAAGAATATTGCCAGAAGGTGGGGGCGCGGCTGCCGACGGAAGCGGAGTGGGAATATGCGGCCCGGGGAAGCAATCCGTCCAGCCGGAACGGCCCACTGGGAGACATCGGATGGCACCGCGGCAATAGCCGAAGTAAGACCCACGCGGTGGCGCAGAAGAAGGCGAATCCATACGGGCTCTACGATATGCTCGGAAACGTCTGGCAATGGACCGCGGATTGGTATGGGGATTACGCATTCACGCCGGCGAGCGATCCGACAGGACCAGGCGGCGGAACAGGGCGCGCGTTGCGCGGTGGTTCTTGGGCCGACAATTCGAGATTTCTGCGTGAATCGGAGCGTGAGGGGGCCTTACCTGGCGACCGTTACGACGTGATCGGGTTCCGGTGTGTGAGTGCCTTTGTTCCAGGGGACCGGGATCTGTCGGCGGGGTTTGTTCCCGAGGACCGAGCTGTGCCCGCCGGCGGCGCCAGCGAGTCGGTCGACTTCACATATCCACCGGACTTTTCATGGAAGGCTTCGAGCAGCGCGGACTGGATTACGTTCACCGGGCCAACGTCAGGAGTTGGCAAGGGGACGCTTCGCTATCAGGTTGCGTCCAACGCGGGGCCCGACCGCGCCGCCACCATCACGGTTGCCGGCTCTTCCTTCACGGTGGAGCAGGGGGCGGGTTCAATCCCAGGGCTGAGCTTCATCGGTTGCATGCCCCACGTCGCCGCCGGGCAGGATTGGAAGACGACGTTCACGCTGGTCGACAAGGATAGCGCGCCGGCTCAGGTCCGCCTGAGTCTTATCGGGGACTCTGGTAGTCCGCTCAAATTGCCTGTCACCTTTCCGCAACTGCTTTCAACCCGGGGACCGCTCATCGGGGCATCGCTGGACCGAACGCTTTCCTCCAACGCTTTGTTGATTATTGACACAGCAGGTGCGCAAACCGGGCCGATTCAGGCGGGCTCGGCGCAATTGGCCGCGACTGGTTCGGTGGACGGGTTCGCGATCCTCCATTTGATTCCCGGAGGGCAGGAAACCGCAGTGCCGCTCGAAACCCGCAATGCGGGGTCCCATCTACTGGCATTCGACAACACCGGTGGAGTAGGGCTGAGCGTGGCCCTTGCCAACACCTCCGCGCAGGCCGCCAACGTTGGGGTAGTGATTCGCGATGCTACCGGCGCGCAGATTGGAACCGGCTCCCTCGCCCTGGAGAGCGGCGGCCATACTGCGTTCCTCTTATCCACCGAGTACCCGGTGACCGCGAACAAGCAGGGCACCATCGAGTTTGACACTCCGCCAGGCGGCCGGATCGGTGCGTTGGGCATCCGTACCACGCCGCTAGGGACGACTCACACGCTCACCGCCATTCCAGCGCTGGCCAACATCGGAACCGGCGGCGGTTCGATCCCGCACACCGCTACGGGAAACGGCTGGCAATCCACGTTCGTGCTGATCAACACGGGTAAAAGCGCAGCGCGAGCCAGCCTCGCCTTCTTCGACGATAGAGGGAACCCGCTCTCACTGCCGATAGAGTTTCCGCAGTTGGGGGGCGCGGCCTCTGTGGTTTCCTCCGTGAATCAAACTCTGGCGGCAGGAGCGACTCTGCTGGTCGAGAGCGCGGCGCCGTTAACCAATCCGGCGCCAACGATTGGTTCGGCGCAGCTCTCCACCGATGGCAACGTCGGCGGGTTTGAGATCTTGCGTTACAATCCGAGCGGGCAGGAAGCGGTTGTACCCATTGAGAGCCGCAACGCCAAAGCCTACCTGCTCGCCTTCGACAATAGCAACGGGACCGCCACCGGCGTCGCGATTAACAGCACCTCAACGCAAGCGGCGAGTATCCCGGTGGTGGTTCGCGACGACACAGGCGCGCAAATCGCAACTGACACGATTCCCTTGGCGGCGAATGGGCACCTGGCGTTTACGCTGGCGGTGGACAAATATCCGGCGACCGCGAACATCCGCGGTACCATCGAGTTCGATACGCCCGCAGGCGCTCGGATCGGCGTGCTAGGCATCCGTATGCCCGTTGCGCACACCTTTACTACCTTGCCGCCATTAGTAAAGTAAATGGCGTAACCCGAAAAAGACAGACGTTTCCTGCCAACCGGCACCACACCGGCCTGTGGGGCGGGCAATTTTGCCCCGGGGTCCCCCCTGGGGGCGGCTTTCAGCCGGCCCGAGCCGCCTAAAAAAGGCGGCTGCGGCCAAGATTGGCCGCCCCGCAAAGCGGCAAGGCGCAAACTCAAATGGCGTTTCCGAAGAAGTACCTTGGTTGATGTTCCAAATCACCATGCACCAGGAGGAAACGCCATGAAACAGTTTATCGCTAAGTTTGAAATCGCCCGTTGCGATAACGCGTCAGATCTTTCCAGTACAGCCCCATCCAGATGTCCCCTGCGCGATCTTCAGCATAAACGGCCTGTGTTCCGAGTGGCTTGCCGCCTTGGTCGTTTCTGAATCTCCGGATGACGCCGGTCGCCCGCGTCCACAGGTCCACATCGTCCGCGCCGAGCACTGCGATCCACACATCACCGCGGGAATCTTCATACATCCCGTAGATCGTCTTCCCGGATAAACCGTCGCGCTCGGTGAAGATGTGCTCCGGTAAAGTTCGCGCCAGGTCTTTGAGATCGTGCACGATTGGATATCCGCAAAGCCCTTCGTCGGTTGCCACCCACCAGGCGCCGGTATGGTCCTGAAAGTGAATCTGGCCGGCGCCCCAGGTGAAGTTCGCCACTTGCCGCGGCATTCGTGGAATGACCGCGGAAAAGCGCTCGCCATCAAATACATTCAGATACCGGAAGCGAGGATCGCCGGTCACTGCGATAAGATGGCCGGCGCGATCCTCGAGTTTCGCGCTGCGACCCGGCCGAAAGCCTCTGCCTCGGCAAGGGTGACAACGGCAAGACCAGCTTCTCTCGTTGTACGCCAGGAGTCGAACAATACCGAGGCGGACCTTGCCGACCTACGCAGCGCCCGGTTCGTGATGACCAGCGAGACGGAACAAGGGCAGCGACTGGCGGAAGGCAAGCTGAAGCGGATCACTCAGGGCATGGGGAGAATCAAGGCCACCCGCAGATACGAGAATCCCATCGAGTTTGACGATACGCATAGGTTGTGGATGGATGCGAACCACAAGCCGGAGATACGCGGGACCGATAACGCCGTCTGGAACCGACTGCACCTGATCCCTTTCGACGTGACGATGCCGAAAGACGAAATTGACCACGGATTGCCGGCAAAGCTGGCCGCGGAAGCGCCGGGTATCCTTCCTCTGGGCCGTGAGGGGCGCGGTGCAAATTTGGATAATGAATTTCAGACCGCCGTTCGGACGCGCCCCGGATAAACCGCCCGATCTGGTCTGATTCCTTCCGACATTCCTTTCCCCGCGAACGTGTCGCCGAGGAACGAGCGCGACCCCTTGGGTGCGGACGCCGGGCTGGTATGAGGGAGCCATCCTGGCGGCGTCTGGGCGCGTCGTGGGCCGAACGCGCGAAGGGCGTCCATTCCTCCTTTCGGCCGCAGCCGCCAGTTTTGCCGTCCTTGGGAAGGGAACGAAATCCGCCACCAGTCGCGCGAGGTTGCGTCGGTAGCGACCGCCGCGACCAGTGTGTCCGCCGGAGCCCACGGGCGCGCCCGGGCCGAAAAACGTCACATGGCGTTAGCGAAATGCTGGAAACGCCGCGTGATTCCGTACTTGACGTGCCTGCCACAAATGCCGCCGCTCATGGGCCGCGATCCAGGTGAAGGTAAACTGCAGGTTGAATCTAAGCGGCCGGGCCTCCGGCGCGGGCACCTTGATGTGGGCCAGATCCAACCCGCTGGCTTGCTCCAGTTGCCGCGACAATTGCTCCTGTAAGCGCCGGAAAGTTGGCAGTACGGCCGCTATGGGCTGGCCGTATGCTGGGGTGAACGCACGCGGAGCCTTGTACTTGTGCTTGGACGGCGGCTCTGTGTGAGCGATAATCCACTTCCCCAGCCAGCCATACCCGAAGGGTCCATCCGCCAGACGGCCGCGCCCGCGCGCGTCCGCCAGAGTCGGTTCGAGCATGCGCACACAGCGATCGCCCACCAGATTCAGATGCAGCAGGCACTCGGCCATCGACCAACTGTGCGCGTCCGGGCGCCAGTTGAATTGCGATTCCTGCAACCCATCTACGAGCTCTGATGCTAGCGCTTTCGCCGCGGCAAATTGGCGGTCCAGTTCGGCAAGTTCGGGGGACAATGACGACGTGGTCAACATACTCTCATACCGAAAGACGATAGTTAACGGATCCGGTCAGTCGCCACCCGCCCCCCGGGCTGCTTTGATATATCCCAGTACACCTACATAGCCCTCCTGCGCAACGCCGGCAGCCCTCTCCCGAAAGCCGCCTATGTCCGTGGGCGACCATGTGGCTAACCCGTCTACATAGCGGTTATACATGCAAAAAGCGGCAGCAATCAAAACCGTGTCGTGGATCTCCCGGTCCGTTGCGCCCTCTCGCCGCGCGCGTTCGACGTCCTCCGGCTGAACGTCTTTCCCGGAGCGCTGCACTTTACCCGCGATAGCCAGCAGCGCCTTGAGTTTGTCCGAAATGGCCGCGTGTTCGAAATCGCGCTTCACTTCCTGGACGATGTCCTCGTTGCCGCTGAGGTGATGGGCCGCAATCGCGCCATGGGCGGTCTGACAGTAGAAGCAATCGTTCCGGGAAGAAACATAGGTGGCGATGAGTTCGCGTTCTCCGGGCGTCAGCGTGCTTTCATCGTGCAGCAGCACTTGGGCAATCTCGGATAGGGGCACTGCGGTCTCGGGACGGAACGCAAACAGGCCGCGAATGCCGGGCAACCCCGCTGGAACTCGAATATGTGGCATGCTTCCTCTCCTTTAGCTGGCGTTGCCGGCCGCCGCTGGCAGGCCGTCGGTGGACGCCACATACCCCTCCCGGGCCAACCGGGCCCCCGGATCGCGGTACGCATTCGGCTCATGAGGCGCCCAAGTGGCCAATCCGTCCACATACCGGTTGTACATACAGAAGGCCGCGGCGATCAACACTGTGTCGTGGATCTCCAGATCAGTGGCCCCGAGCCGCCGGGCACGCTCGACGTCGCCGGTCTGGACGTTCTTGCCGGCACGCTGCACTGCGCCGGCAAGAGCCAGCAGAGCTTTGAGCTTGTCCGAAACTGGCGCTCCCTCCGCGCTCTCCTTCACGTCCAGGACGAGCTGCTCATTGCCACCAAGGTGATAAGCCGCCACCGCGCCATGGATGGTCTGGCAGAAAAAGCAATCGTTCCGCGAGGAAACGTAAGTGGCGATTAGTTCGCGCTCGCCGGGTGACAGAGAACTGGGACCACGCAGCAAGATGTCCGCCAGCTCGTTCAAGGGCTTGGCGGTCTCCGGCCGAAAGGCCATGGGTCCCAGGATACCGGGCAGTCCCTCTGGAAGTTTAATATGAGGCATTCCTGATTATCCAACTCTGAAGATTATGGGCCGAATCGGAGCTTTAGGTCAATAATGCTTATGTACTATTCTTTTTGATCCAGGACAGCCTCCACAAAGTCGCCCAATTGTTCCGCACTGAACTCATTCCCCTCGAAATTGGCGGCCAACTTCCCCTGCCGATCGATAATGATGGTGTGCAGGGAATGCGTCAGGGCGCCCTCGTCCGGCCAGAAGTTCACTCCGAACCTGCGGCACACGGTCTTGAGCACAGTGGGGCGGGCTATTCAGCCCGCGGACCCGCTCTCTAGCGGGTCCAGCCGCCTGAAAAGGCGTCCCCAGAGGGGACCCCAGGCCAGGATTGGCCGCCCCACACGGGCGTCTGAGTACTCTCCGGGATTTCGGACGCAGCCCTCCGACAAATCAAGGATAGGCGGAGACATCAGGCTACACGATCTTCGATGTTATAGGCGAAAGATATATCTCGTGGGGTTGAAGGCTTACCGGATCGACCGGAATCCGCACAGCCGGCAAAGTATCCAGGCGCCTGCGCGCAAGATGTTCAGGAGTGCGCCAAAAGCAGCAGTAGACAGTACGCCGCGCGGCCGCAGACGCGAGTATAGGCCGTTCACGCTCCAGGCTGCCGCCGTATAAATCGTCGCCGCCCGCTCGATGCCCACCCGGTCTCTTACCGGCCAGTCGTACACGAGCCTTTCGATGCCGCCGTTAAAGAACGTTCCCATTTGCAGAACTCGTGCGCTATATGACTTTCCGGACATGGACGACATCTCGGACTTGCTCCTGGCCGCCGCGATGAGTGCCGACGCTTCTTCCGCGTGCCTCAGAGCCGAGGTAACGCCGTTGGAGGTGATGGGATCGAGCATCGAGGCAGCCTCGCCCGCAATTACCCAGTTCGGGCCGGTAACTCTACGATAAGTCCGGCAACTGAAAGACGTTACCTTGGGAACCGTGGCGGGCTCACTTTGCAAGAGGGACGCCAGACGCCCGAAGCGCGCAAGTTGGCCCCTGAAGATGTCCTCGACTGCGATCCCAGCATCCCGCCCTTTCTTCATGGCTTCGCCAGTCGTAACATATCCGACACTCAACGTATTTGGACCGATAGGGATTTCCCAAATCCAATCCTGGTACTCCCCTCGCACTGGGTCCATGTAAATGGTTGTTCCTTCTTGCGCCGGCGGGGCGGCGAAATAGGACCACAGGCAAACCTTGCGAGGCCCGTACGCAACGGCGGAAAGGTTGAATTCCCGCGCCAGCAAACTGGTGAATGAGCCCGAGGCGTCGACGTACCAGGGCGAGGTAAATCGCGCGCCCGATGCTGTTTGTATCGCGCGAATCCGCTTCCCGGTCCTCTCCACTTTGAGACCTTTATCGTGGACTACCTGGACTCCACGTCGTACAATCAAGTCTTGCAGTGCCCTGTCTAAGCGCATCCGATCGACATGGATCGTGCGCAGTGCGACGTGAAACGGCGCTTGGGCCACCCACGGAGCGGGCCGGAAATCCTTCGCTTCCCCCTCTCCCAACTGCAAAGTCACGCCGTGTTTGTACGTCGCGATTCCCGCATGGATCAGATCTTCCGCAGGCAGACCCAAGGCGCTTAACAAGTCGGGAGAGGCCCAGTCCAGTGACTCACCGACAGGCTGCCGAACTCCGGTTTCGGGTTCGATGCAAACGACACGGAAACCAGCCTTCGCCAGATGCAGAGAGGCAGCCATGCCAGCCAATCCGGCGCCGATCACGGTGACATCGAAACTGTACGCAGTGCCTGGCTGCATTTCCATTGTGCGGCAAAGAATACGGCGCCTACTGCAAGACTTGGGCGGCCAGTTGTGTACCTTCCACGCGCGCCCGGACCTTGGCGAAGGCGATTTCGCGCGAGGTCGAAGTGTCGTCCGCAAAGGGCGCGAAGCCGCAGTCGTCAGTGGTACCGAATTGCGCCGCCGGTAGGAACCTGGCTGCCAGCAGCACCCGCTCGCGCACCTGAGCGGGCGTTTCTATAGTGGGGTCGATAGGATCGATAACGCCAACGAAAACTGTCTGTCCGGGCTGCATGTGCCGGCCGATAATCTCCAATACCCGCACCGGATCCTTGTCACTCGCCAACTGCACGTAGAAGCGCCCCACGTGCAACCGGAACAGCGCAGGCAGTAATCCGGCATAATCCACGGCGGCGCTGTGGGTAGCATCCCGGTCGCCGCCCGGACACGTATGCACGCCGATACGCTGGCGCTCTTCTGTCGAGAAATGATCGAGCACCCGGTTATTCAGGGCGATGAAGTTCTCGAGCAAGCCTCCCGATGGGTCGAGCCTGAGGGAAAGGCGCCCTTCCGTGAAATCGATCTGCACGCTATCGGCGCCCTGTTCGAGGCAGCTACGGATATCGGCCACTGCTTCTCCCACCAGATCCGCAAGGAAAGCCTCGCGCGAGTATCCCGGAATTTCCGAGGCCGGGTAAAGCAGGCTGAGAGCAGATGCCGAAATCACCGCTTGTTTCACCGGCAACGTCGTCAGGCGTTTGGCCGCCGCCAGATACGTCGCCGCGTGGACCCCGTAGCGGAACGGACCCGAAGTCAATCGGGGCAATTGCCGTGTGTGCCCATCTTCGAAAGGAATCACTACGCCATCGGGCGCCAGATTGGACACGCCTTCGAGCGGATACGTTGCAAAGCTGGACTTGGTCTGTTCTCCGTCGGTAATAACGGGAGAGCCGGTCTCCTCAAAGAGGCGGATGGTATCCCGTAGCGCGACCCCGGCAACGCGTGCGAATTCGCCGGCTGTCATCCGGCCTTCCTGCGCGGCCTGACGAGCTGCAATCAGTTCCGCCGGCCGCGGAATGCTCCCGATCGGTTCAGTAGGTATGCGCAAACCAGTCCCCCTCGGTTCCAAGGATAGATCCATTCAAGCTAACCGAACGAGATGCCGGCGCACAATAATTGAAATCAACTAGTGTAGTGCGTCCGAAATCCCGGAGAGTATTCAGACGCCCGTGTGGGGCGGCCAATCCTGGCCTGGGGTCCCCTCTGGGGACGCCTTTTCAGGCGGCTGGACCCGCTAGAGAGCGGGTCTGTGCACATAATCGTCGATCTGCGCGACGCACTACACTAGGAGAGCGATCAGCGTGTGTCTTGATACCACAACGCTCTCGCAAAGCGTTCCGCGGTGATATAGCGGGTGTGAAACACCTGCCAATCCAAAGGATGCAGGCGATAGGCTCTATCCTGCTCGAGGGATGTGGGCGGAGCCGTATAGTCCTTCATCGCGTGATAGGGCAGGGGCAGCACCGTGCTGGGAAATTGAAAATTATAATCGCCTTCTTTCATCCATCCGTCGCCGATGAAAACGAAGTCGCGCGTCCAACCGGCAGCGGGCGGAGGCACGGCGGCGAACCGCATCCGCACCTCATCACCTGAGTTGACAATCACGATGCGGTCGTCGATTTTTTCGAGCAGCTCGCGCACACCGCCATAGCGCGTATAGTAGCCCTCCAGATTGCGCCACTGCTGAGCAGTTCCCGCGATGGTGTCATAGTGCGCCAGTTCCGGCGATGAGGGGCCGTCCTGTGTCACCAACGAGAAGCCCCGGTAGCGTAACTCGGCTTCCGATAGCCTCAGGCGCTGTGTCTTTACTAGCTCATTCGGCAGACCTGCAGCCCACGCCAGCCTGTCCCAATACACTTCCATGCTGGTACGCAAACGGAGCTTGCGGGGCGCGGCTGCCCGGAAGATGCCGGTCAAATCGAAGACGACGGTCTTCAATCGGCCTGCCGGTATACCAAGGTGATTTCGCGCGGTGAGCCAATGCCCGGTCCGGTCGGGAACCTCGATGCTCAAGTCTTGCGGCGTGGGGCCGCTTCCCTGGCTGCGCGCCATAGTGATGGTATCGTCCCACGGGTGCAGAAAGCCGTCGCCGATCAGGTAAAGCGGCCCTGTGCGCGGCGCATCGTCCGGCAATGCGAGCTCTACCCAGTGATCGCGAGTTAGTCCTTGGTACTGCCCGACCCCAAAGGTATTCAGATAGTTAGCGTCGACTTTTTGAATCGCGCCGCTCACATCTCGCCCGGCATCGTCCTTTGCGCCGGCAAAACTTCTCGGCTCGCCCGTCACATACAGTTTGAGGGGCGCGGGAGGATCGGCCACGCGCTCGTCCACGTAGACGCGCGACTGTTGCGGATGATCGACAACCAGCAACGAATAATAGTCGATGTAGTAGGTCTCCCAGTATTCGTCCGTCAGGCGCAGGTCGTAGTACCCATCCCGCGGGGCAAGCTGGTCGCCGTCGATTTTGAACCATTGCTGGGTCTGTTGAATCGGTTCCAATCTTGTTGTGCTGATGTGCGCTCCCAGCGGCGCAGACATGGGGGCAACGTCTTTTAAGAACCGCATCGCGTGTCCGTCCCATGCAAAAAGAAATGGACAGGAACCTTTCAAACGTTGCTGAGCGAGCACGGACTGGTCCGATTTCAAGTTAAATTCGGTTTGAATTAAGCCATTCGGCCATACGATACGGGCGAATTCGACTCCGGTGTGCTCGCCCAATCCGAAGTGCAGAACCGGTGCGCTGATGATTTGTTTCTGCGTAAGCAGGTCGGACCGAATCTCGATCTCGCCGCCTATGCCGAATGGATTGATGCGCTGATCTCCGTTCGCCGTGGCGGCTCTGGTGCGAATCACTTGCCAGTTATAGTTCTTTGCGCCTCGATTGGTGAATTGGACGGCGGTCCGGCTGTTCGACAGCCCGATGCCATCCAGTCGGCCATCCTGATTCAGATCCGCCAGCGCCCAGCAGTCGGAATTCAGTTTGCCGGCCAGCGGCGCGAAGCCTTTTCCATTTCCCAGGAAGATCTGGTCGCCTACGACTATGTCCAGACTGCCATTGTTATCCAAATCCGCCAATAGCAGGCTCGCCGGTCCAGGACCGTTGGCCAGCCTGGCGTTGGCGATTTTCGCGAAATCCCATTCCGTACTGGAGTCCTGGCCCGACAGCCGAACAATGCTGAAATCGCTCCGCAGCAGGACGAAATCGATCAGTCCGTCTCCATTCACGTCCCCTGCAGCGACCGCCAGATTGTGGTCCGCCAGTTGCGGCGGGACGGTGCGCCTCCGGTAGAAGCCTTGCCGCTCGTTCTTGAAGACTTGCAGGTTCCCGTGGCCGTCGATCAGTGCCACATCGGGCACGCCATTACCATGGAGGTCGCCGAAAGTGAAACCGGTCATCCCATCGACTCCCTGGAACGGTTGAACCGGCGCGAAGGTGCCATCGCCGTTATTCCGCAAAACGATTGGTGCCCCGTGCGGCACTCCCAAGACAACGTCCAAGTCTCCATCCAGATCGAAGTCGAAGGCCCATGCGCCCGTGTATGATCCATTCACGATTCCCGCGGGCAGTTTCGTTTTGGCTGTCACATCGATGAAGCGCTGCGGCGTATCTTGAAGGTAAATTCTGACTCCGCCCGGCGTGGCGAGGACCAAATCCGTCTTGAAATCGTAGTTCAAGTCGGCGCCTAGAATTGCATTCCTCCCGAGGGTCGTGAGTGAAGACTGGCCGCGCGTGCTGGGCAGGGGCAAGGTTGCGCCACCTTCCACGTGGACGCCCGTCGCATCCGCCCACACAATCCGCGAACCGCCTTCTCCATCCAGAGGCAACGATCCGATCCAGGCGATATTCCCCGCGGACACCGCGCTTATGGCCTGCTCTTCGAAGTGAAGCTGCATATCGGGTGAGGCCGGCTCCGAAGAGGGCGAAGGCAGCTTCAAAAACTTCAAGAATGGCTCTCCAATCGAAGTCGCGGGCGCTTTCACTTCATCCAAATTCCGGCGATAACTGGCGACCCGAATCAGCGTATTGCGAAGAAACTGAACCTGGATTCCGGCGGTCCTCATATCGGCGGTCTCAGCGGCTTGTCGCAGCCGGGTGAGCTGCTGCTGCGCAGGCTCGGGCCAATTCGCGGTGTTCCGCCCCAGGCTGGCCACGGCGCTTTTCAATCGGGATTCGTCTTTCCGCTTCGCAGCCAGATGGGCGATGTCGAGCAGGATGGCTTCATTGTCAGGCCGGATTTTCAAGATCTGTTCCAGCAGTTTTCCCGCGTCCGCGTCGCTGGTGGCGGTTTGCTGGCGTCCGGTCTCCGTTGCCCAGGAATACAGAGCTCTTAGATTCGAACTGTCGAGAGAGACAGCCTTCTGGTAATGCGCGATCGCTTCCGCAATCCTGCCGCGCTTGGCCTCAACCAGGCCGAGTAGACCCTCAATCCGGCTATTATCCGGAGCCAGGCCGTGCGCTGTCTCGAAGGTTTGGTAAGCCGTGTCGAATTCTTGCTGGCGGGCTTGCAGAAGGCCCAAATCGACCCAGCTTGCCGGCTCTGCCGGCGCGATCTGGGTGGCATGCGTGAGCCCGTTACGGGCGTTCACATCCTCGCCCGACTGGAGCGCCGCCACGCCAAGATAAAATGCCGAACACAACTCGCGATATTTCGGCGAGCCTGGTTCAGGAAGTCCAGTGTGCCGGTTACAACCGGAACAGAGAAGTGCAATGGGGAGCGAAACCGCCATGACGAGCCTAAGCTTCATTCGTGGAATACCCAGATCGGACACAGAATTTCCGGTAGTGGGTACGTTTGGGAGTTGCGAGGCTTGTGGGGCGGGCAATTCTGCCCGCAGCCGGCTTTCAGCCGGCTCTGGCCGCCTGAAAAGGCGGCTGCGGCCAAGATTGGCCGCCCCACAAAAGCAAAATGACCACCACCAAATTTCCGAGTGCAAATGGGTGCATTATACCTCAGCCAACAGGGCTCACTGAGGCTAGGGCAGGTGAATCAAGCCCTTCTTTACCGCCCATATGATCAGGTCGGTGGTGCGGTGGATGCCCAGTTCCGCCATCATATTGGCGCGGTGCACGGCAACCGTATTCTCGCTCACATGCAAAAGCGCTGCAATAGTCTTATTGGACTTGCCCTGAGCTGCCAATTCCAGGATCTGTTTTTCGCGGGGCGTGAGCCGATCATACTGTGGATCGGGCACGCGGCTCGCGGCCACCAGGCCGGGGCCTATGACCTGCCGCCCTGCCGCCAGAGCTTTTATAGCGCTCACCAGATCCACGTCCAAGGCGTCCTTCAACAGATAGCCACGCGCACCAGCATCCAGGGCGTTGCGCACGTAATTCTCTTCCGAGTACATGCTCAAGATCAGCACCGCCGTGCCCGGCTCGTGCTTCAAGATCTCCCGCGTGGCCTGTACGCCATCCAGACCCGGCATGGCCATGTCCATCACGATCACCTGCGGGTGCAGTTGCCGTGCCAGCCGGATCGCTTCCTGGCCGTTCGCCGCTTCGTCCACTACGCGGATTTCCGGATCGTCTTCCAGGATACGCCGGAAGCCCTTGCGCACTAAGGTGTGATCGTCCACCAGCAGAACGGAGATTTCACTCATCGCGAGATTGTTTCAAGCTAACCGTGGCAGGCCGCAAAACACAATAATTCAAAACAACTATCCTCGCGGCGCGCCGCCCGCGCGACTAGTATTTTTTCCTTATTGACCGTCCAAGCCCTGTGTGTGATAATTCGTCAGGTGTATTTCGCGCGCCTGGGCTGGGCTGCGCATCTCAGAGGGAGGAAGGTTAATGGCTGCATCGAGTTCCAGCATGGATTTCACATCGGTTGCCGGCCCGAGCTTTTACGAAAAACTCAATTCCCAGTGGCACGAACGCGCGCTGCAAATATTCATGGCCATCGTTTTGGCGCACTGGGGCGAACACCTGGCGCAGGCCGTGCAGATCTATCTGATGGGATGGCCGCGTCCGCAGGCGAACGGCATTGTGGGCTTGTGGTATCCGTGGCTCATTAAATCGGAAGTGCTGCACTACGCCTACGCGCTGGTGATGCTGGTGGGAATCTGGGTGCTACGGAAAGGGTTCACAGGAAAGGCCCGCACCTGGTGGACGGTCGCCCTGGTGATCCAGTTCTGGCACCACATCGAGCACTTGCTGCTGATTGCGCAGGCCACCATGCACCATAACTTCTGGGGGCGGCCGGTTCCGTTCAGCGTGTTGCAATTGGTGATTCCGCGGGTGGAATTGCACCTGTTTTACAACACGATCGTATTCATTCCGATGGTGATCGGCATGTACTATCACATGTTCCCACCCGTCGGAGAGCGGGAGCGCGCCAACTGCACCTGCGCGTGGCATCCGCGTACGGCGGAAGCCAACGCTTATTAACTGGGCGGCTACGGCGCTCGGCTGCGTTGCATTGTGGCAATCGGCGGGTTGCCGGAAACCTGCCGGAACGGATTCAGCCATTGTGATCGAGTCCGAAATCGCGCCCAAGCCCGCGCGCCTTGGCCTCGCGACCGTTACGCTCCGTCTGTCGGACGCCGGGCAACCGGTACGCCAGGCGCGGATCGCGCTCGAAGCGGATATGGCGCACCCGGGCATGCGGCCCGAGTTCGGTGAGGCGCGCGAAATCGCCGCCGGAAATTACCGGGGCCGGTTGACTTTCACCATGGCCGGCGATTGGGTCGTCCTCATGCGCGTCACGCTGCCGGGCGGACAGAAACTGGAACGGCAAATGGAAGTGAACGGTGTCCGCTGAATCGTCCCCGTTCGATCTGCTCAAAGTCCCACTGATCGGCCGGCTCTTTCGCTGGCGGCACGCTCGTACCTTCCTGCAAATTCCCGTGTTGATCGTAGGGATTGCCATGATTGGCCACGGATTACTCGGCCCCACGTTGGCCCCCAAAAACCTTGCGACCACCGTAAGCTGGGTACACTTTCGCGGCGCGCTCGTTTTGGTATTGCTATGCGCCGGTAATCTGTTTTGCCTGGCTTGTCCGTTCATGCTGGTGCGCCAGTGGGCGCGGCGGCTTTTTCGGCCGCGGTTCGCCTGGCCCCGGAAATTGCGTAACAAGTGGCTCTCCGCGGCGCTTTTCGCGCTGATCCTTTTTGTCTATGAGCTGTTCGATCTCTGGTCTTCGCCCTGGTGGACCGCGTGGCTAATCGTGGCCTACTTCGCCGGGGTGTTGGTAGTCGACGGTTTCTTCAAGCACGCCGTGTTTTGCAAATTCGTTTGTCCCATCGGACAATTTAACTTCGTGGCATCTACGCTCTCACCTCTCGAGGTGAAGGTCCGAGATGAGGGCGTCTGCGTTCCGTGCACCACAAAAGACTGCATTCGCGGCCGGCGTGATGCTTCCGATCTGGTGGTGATTCAGCGCGGTTGCGAGTTGGCCTTGTTTCAACCCAGCAAGTCCGGCAACATGGACTGTACATTCTGTCTGGAATGTATCCAAGCCTGCCCGCACGATAACGTGGGCATCCTCAGCCGTCCGCCCGCCAGCGAGTTGATGACCGATCCCAGACGCTCCGGTATCGGGTTCTTCTCCCGCCGCCCGGACATAGCCGCGCTGGCACTGGTGTTCACTTTCGGCGCGTTACTCAATGCGTTCGGCATGGTCAGTCCGGTGTATTCCCTGGAGAGTTGGCTCGGGCGCGTGCTGCACGTCAGTCACGAAGCTCCCGTGCTGGGGCTCATCTTCGTGGTAGCACTGGTGGTCGAACCGGTGCTCCTGCTGGGACTGGCGGCATGGCTTACGCGAGTTTGGGCCGGCAGCCGGCGCGCTACGCTGCCGTTGATCGTGCGGTACGCTTATGGGCTCGTACCACTGGGTTTCGGTATGTGGCTGGCGCACTACAGTTTTCATTTCCTGACGGGGTTCCTGACGTTGATTCCCGTCACACAGAACGCCGTAGCCAGTCTGGGCCGGCCTTTGCTGGGTGAGCCGCTCTGGACTTTGACCGGCATTCCCACCCGTTTCGTGCAGCCGCTGGAGTTGGGATTCCTGGTGCTGGGACTGGCGGGATCGCTGCTGGTCACGCATCGGCTGGCCGAAGACGACGCCGAGGCCGGAGCTCGCCCGGTGCGCGCATTCATACCTTGGGCTGCCGTCTGCCTGCTGCTGTGGGTCGCGGCCGTATGGCTGATCCTTCAACCCATGGAGATGCGCGCCACGTTTATGGGATAGCCGGTGCGGAGACGCCATCGCATTATCGGACTCTGGCTGCTCCTGGTCATGGCTTTTCCGGCCGGCGCGCATAACGGGCCGCCCTTCCCGATTATTGTGGACCGGCACGTCGGGCCGTACGTCATTTCGCTTTGGACCCATCCCGATGTCGGAACGGGATTGTTCTGGGTGATGATGGAACCGCCCCGAGGAACCGCCGTCCCGAAGGATCTGAAGATCGCGATCGGCGTGCAGCCGGTAAGCGGCCGGCTCCAGGAAAAGCGCTACGCCGCGCGACTGGATACCAGCAGCGCTCAGGTGCAATACATCGCCGAGGTGCCATTCGACGCGCAGGAGCTTTGGCGCGTCCACGTGCTGCTGGATAGCTCCGCGGGACACGGGGAATCGACCGCGACTGTAGAAGTGACACCGCCGGGGCTGGGGCGGTGGGACCTGCTGTGGTTCGCCTCGCCTTTCGCCGCCGTGGCCTTTCTCTGGTTTCGGGCGCTAGCCCGGAGGAGAAGGCGTACATCGGCGTTAAAATAGGCCCGCAGGGAATCTGCCCTGGGCGGCCACAAATCACCATTGGGCGTGATACGGTAAATTAACCCGCCGCTCAGATTCCGAGTGGCGCGATCCGGACGAAATCGGTAGCCAACAGCAAACGTTGGGGAGGCTATGGGAGATTATCCTCACACGATGAGCCCCGACGTTGAGCAATTGATCTCATCGTCGTGCTTCACTCAGAGTGTGGGGAAGGCTTGATTTGCAAATGATTGGATTCAACTGAGGAAGAGAACCAATATGGCCGGCATGATAGAACTTGGCGGGACGAGATTTGCCAGGCGCTTCGTTCAAAACGGAGAGATTCGATTCCACATCGTCGACGGAGGCGTCGGGCCGACGGTCGTCCTCATTGCAGGCTTTCCACAGACCGCATATGCGTGGCGTCGGATCCAGCCGTTGCTGGCTGGCTCTTACCGTACTCTTGCGATCGATCTTCCCGGCCAAGGCTACTCGGACAAGCCCTTGAACGGCTACGACACGCAAACTACGGCATCCCGACTTAACTGCCTTCTGAAGTCGTTGGAAGTGCAGCGACACTTTTACGTGGGGCACGACATCGGGTCATGGATTGGCTTCCCCTATGCACACCAATACGCAGCGGACTTAGATGGCGTCGTCTTCATAGACGGGAACATTCCTGGTATAACCCTGAAGTCCGAAGTATCGATCGCATCTCCTTCCAATTGGAGAAGCTGGCACTTCCTGTTCAATGCCCTGGTTGATCTTCCGGAGTTGCTGCTTGCCGGAAAAGAGCGCGTACTGCTTGAGTGGTTCTTCAACAAGAAGTCCGCTAATCCGATGGCGACCTTCGAGCCGGCTGATATCGATGAGTACGTGAAATGCTACGCTTCTCTGGGCGGCCTTCGGGGCATGCTCGGCTACTACAGGGCTGTCGAAGAGGATTTGCGGCAAAACCAGAAGCTGTTCGCTAACAAAATAAAGACACCCGTGTTAGCGCTGGGAGGCGATGTGGGCAGCGCGCCGGACATCCATGAATTGATGAGGCCTCTCTGCGAGAATATTCGGGGAGGTCAAATCGGGTCTTGCGGGCACTACATTCCAGAAGAGCAGCCGGAGAAGCTTGCAACTGAACTCGATAACTTCTTTAAGGCGCCTCTTGGTTGATGGACATCAACAGTCAGCCATCAGCTACCGTAAGCGGGCATGGCAGCCTTGTTCGGGACCGCTCGCCCTGGTGATTCCCGAGCGGCCGGTCGCCCACTCGAAGTAGTCTATTTGGCCGTGTAGTCGCCGAACTGTCGAGGTTCCCCGCCGATCTCGATCTCCCGAGGTATCCAGGTGAACGAACTGTGGCGATCGATTTTCCCTGGGCCTGTTTTCGCAGCCTTAACCGCTTGATCCGAAACCGCACGCGGTGAGCAGCGCATCCCGCACTTCAGCCCATCGCGTTCCGACAGGTAACACAGGGCCGGACCAATTCGACTCCGCTGCGCCAGTGACACGTGATCGAAATTCAGCGCGCACGCGGCCGGCATCCCGTCGCTGGCGGTCAATACTACCTCGGTCGTCAATCCTCGAATCGTTCGCGTCGCCGGCACCACGATGATCTCGTTCAGCCGATCGATGACCTCGTCTCGTGTGAGAATCAAAACCGGCCGCCGCTTATCGGGAAGCCGAAACGTATACCAACGGATCTCACCACGCCTCACCCCACGTCCTCCCAGCCGTCCGCGTCCCACGCAATTGCCTCGTCGTCCGCCGAAAACTCGTCGCGCGAAGGTGGCACGGACCGGTAAACGGTCGCATCCTCGCCCGGCGGCGAGGCAATCAGCCGAAGCAGACGTACGCGCTCCTGAGGAGTCAACGACGCGACTAGCGGAAGGATGTCGTCGGCCGTTAAAGTTTTGGCCATCGATTGCATTCTAGCAGGATCACGCCACCGGGCCGGATCCGGTGACGTCAGTCCCTGGCAATCCGTCGCCCTCTCACGCCACTCCGACGAGAGGTCGACTCGCCCCTACGCGCCTTGAGGGCCACAGAACTTTGAACCCGGCGTGTTTTAACGCCTATGTATGGAGAAGCCACATCCGTGCCCCGATTCCCGACTCCCTAGTGGATTCATGCTATTGTGCGGAGCAGGCTGTTGTAGATATGCTCACCTAAGCGGGGGAGGGGTAGATCCAATGTCAGACTCGGACGTGATAGCCAACCAGAAACTGATTGTCGAAAACCAGGCGAAGATCCTGGCAAACCAGGAGACCATAAAACAGAACCAGGTAGCGCTTGCGGCCATATTGAAGAACCAGGAGCGCATTCTGGCACTGTTACAGAAGTAAATACACGCTGAAATAACTGGCATGAGAAGTAATCCTCTCCGCCAATTCGTATTGATCGCCTTCCTCGCAGCCCAACTGGCTTTCCCGCTGGTGTACAAGCGCCTGCAAGCGCGCGCCAAGGAACCCATGACTGTCGATCCAGCCACGGTCCTGGCCCGCTACGGCTTTCGCTTCCAAGAGTCCGCCAAGGCTGCCGGCATCGATTTCACGCACACTGCGGCGACCTTCGATCCCAAGCTCAGCCACATCATGCCGCAAGTGGCATCCATGGGGGCGGCGGTATCGATTGTGGACTTCGATCGCGACGGCTGGCCGGATATCTACGTTACCAATAGCGGCGAGGGCAGCCACAACGCCCTCTATCGGAACCTGGGCGACGGCACCTTCCGCGACGTGGCCGCAGAGGTGGGGTTGGCCGACGTCAACCTACCAGGAACGGGCGTGTCCACGGGCGCGGTATGGGGCGATTACGACAACGATGGCTACGAAGACGTCTTCATCTATAAATGGGGCAAACCGGAGCTCTTCCATAACGACGGCGGCAAACATTTCACGCGTGTCACCGAACAGGCCGGCCTGCCGAAATGGGTGAATGCGAATTCGGCCATCTGGTTCGATTACGATCATGACGGAAAGCTCGACTTGTTTCTGGGCGGCTACTATCCGGAGGATATAGACCTCTGGCATCTGAACAACACCCGGATGATGCCCGACAGTTTCGAATATGCCCGGAACGGCGGGCGCAAGTATCTTTTCCACAATCTGGGCGGCGGACGTTTCGAAGAGGTCTCCGCGCGGATGGGCATCAACTCGCGCCGATGGGCGCTGGCGGCGGTGGCAGCCGACCTGCGCGGCACGGGCTACCCCGATCTGTTTGTGGCCAATGATTATGGCGTATCCGAGGTTTACTTCAACGAAGGCGGCAAGCGGTTTCGCGAAGCCGGCAAGGAAACGGGCATCGGCGCAGCGCCCAAGAGCGGCATGAACGCGGCGGTTGGCGATGTGCTCAATCAGGGCCGCTTCGGCGTTTATGTTTCGAACATCTCGGAGGAGGGTGTGCTGGTGCAGGGCAACAACCTGTGGATGCCGCGGGCGGGCACATCCGGCGCGAATATCCAGTACGACAACATGGCTACCGCGATGGGCGTGGATTTAGGCGGCTGGAGCTTCGGCGCACAATTCGGCGATTTGAACAACGACGGCTTTCTGGATCTGTACGCGGTGAACGGGAACGTGTCGCTCGACCGCAATCGGAGCTATTGGTACGACTACTCCAAAGTTGCGGGCGGCAACTCGGCCATCATCTCCGACGCCGCCAACTGGCCCCCGTTGGACGGGCGCAGCCTATCCGGTTATCAGCAGAAGCGAGTCTGGATCAACGACGGCGCGGGTCAATTCAAAGAAGTCGCTCAGCTCGTCGGCGTCACGGATGTTTATGACGGCCGCTCCATCGCGCTGGCGGATTTTGGAAATCGGGGCGCCCTGGACGCCGTGGTAGCGAACGAAAGAGGTCCGCTGCTGTTGTACCGGAATACCGTGTCGCCGGAAAACCGGTGGATCGAGTTCGAGTTGGAAGGCCGCACGAGCAACCGCAGCGCAATCGGCGCCCAAGTGAAAGTGCTCTGGAATGGCCAGGAGCAGGTTCAGGAAGTCTCCGGTGGAAGCGGCTTTTGCGCACAAAACCAGCGGCGGCTGCACTTCGGATTGGGTAAGGCTAGCAGTGTCGGGAAGGTCGAGATTCGCTGGCCGTCGGGCCAGACGCAAACCCTCGCCGCGCCGGAGCTGAATCGTATCCATAAGGTAGTTGAGCCTTCATGAGCACCGGACTCGCCACCGTGGCTCCTAAGCCCAGGTCCCCGCTAGGGCGCTTTTTCAGCGCTGAAAATCGCTATCTCTCGCCGCTGTTCATCACCCTGATCCTGCTGGTGGGCAATCTGTCGTTCGGCCTGCTGGAGAGCTTCTCGCGAACGCTACTGGCGATCGGCACGGCGCTGTCGCTGGAGATCGTATTAGGACGCTGGTTCTGGGGCAAGATTCCGAATCTCGCCAGCGGCTACATCACCGGCATCAGTGTGGGCATTCTGCTGCGCTCGCCGGAATTCTGGCCCTATGGCCTCTGCAGCGCCATTGCGATTACTTCCAAGTATGCGATTCGCGTACGCGGCCGCCATATCTGGAATCCGTCCAACTTCGCGATTTGCGCCATGCTGCTGGTCGCGCCGGAGTTCGTCGCGGCGCTGAGCATTCAATGGGGGAACACGGTCTGGCCCATGGTAGTGATTTGGGTGCTGGGAGCCTTCATCGTTTATCGCGTACAGCGCTTTCATATCACAGCGACATACGTAGCTTCGTTTGTGGCCCTGGCGCTGCTGCGAACGCTGATCACCGGGCACCCTTTCCTGGCTGAAGTCGCGCCCATCACGGGTCCGATGTACCAGCTTTTCATTTTTTTCATGATTACCGATCCGAAGACCACGGTGACACCGAAGTGGGCGCAATGTCTGGTGGCCGGGCTGGTGGCGGTAGCGGAACTGATTCTGCGCCTCGCGCACATCGTCAACGCGCCGTTTTTCGCCCTGACGATTGTCGGGCCGGCGGCGATGCTGGTGGAGATTTGGCGGAGCTCGCGGCCGGCGAAAACCCACGCCTGATTCCAATGACTGAATTTGCCGGCGGCGGGTTGCTGGATCCGGTCGCCGCCTATGATCTGATCGCACCTGTCTATGCGCGCCTGGCGAAACAGCGCCAGGCGTATCTCGACGCCATCGATCGGTGTATCGTGGCCGAAATTCCACCCGGCAGCCGGTCGCTGCTGGATGTAGGCGCCGGGGACGGCGCGCGCGCTGCGCGTATCGCCGAGGCCGCCGGCTTGCGGGGTCTCACTCTGTTGGAGCCGAGCAGCGTCATGCTGAGCCGCTGTGCTACGAGGGCAACCATCTGGGCCATGCGGGCCGAGAATCTTCACTCGCAGCAAGGTAGCTTCGACGTCGTCACCTGTCTCTGGAACGTCCTCGGACATATTCAACCCGCCGCTGTCCGGGTTCAAATGCTGCGCCAGCTCGCGCGGCTGGTGTCGGCGGGAGGCAGGGTCTTCATCGACCTGAACCACCGCTATAACGCGCGTCACTACGGAACCATACCGACCGCCGCTCGTTACCTCCGGGACTGGGTATCGCCAGGCGAACATAACGGCGATGTCAGGGTCACCTGGGACATAGAAGGCCAGCGCATCTCGACCACCGGACACGTCTTTACCCATCGGGAGTTCATCGCCCTGTCCCAGGCCGCCGGTCTAACGATCGAGAAACGGTTTGTGGTGGACTATGCTTCGGGACAGCACCGGCGGCGGAGTTGCGCAGGCAATTTCCTCTATGTTCTGCGCAACCTGTGAACGTTCTCCAGCGCCTCGCGCAGGGTCAGGCAAACCTCGGCGATTTCGTCGTCGGTGACCCGATTGAAAAACGGCAGCGCCACCGTGCGGGGCGCCACCTGCTCGGTGACGGTCAAATCGCACGCGCGATTGGCATATGCTGCGTAGAGCGGTTGCCGGTGCAGAGGAGCGAAATAGCGCCCGCAACCAATACCCCGCGCCGCCATGAAGCCAACCACTCCGTCGCGGTCCTCCTGCGTGCAGCACGTCGGCAGGCGGACGACGAACACGAACCAGCACGCCCGCCCCTCCGCCGCCTGAAGTACTGGGAGGATCAGATCTGGAACCGTCCGCAGATGTTCGTGGTAACAGGCCGCCCGATTTTCACGCCGCGAGAGAATGCTGTCGATCCGCTTCATTTGCGAGATGCCCAGAGCACAGTTGATGTCGGAAAGCCGGTAGTTGTAACCGAGCAGGCTATGGTTCAGCCAGGCGTCGGCCGGCTGCCTGCCCTGATTGCGCAGCGCACGAATCGTCTCGGCCAGGTGACGATCGCGCGTGACCACCATTCCGCCTTCGCCGGTGGTGATTGGCTTGTTGGGGTAGAAACCGAAGACTCCCAAGTCACCCAGCCCGCCGACTTTCCTTCCGCCATACTCGGCGCCCAGCGCCTCGCAAGCGTCCTCAATCACCCTGAGCCCGTGCCGGGCGGCAATGTCGAGGATTGGATCGAGGTCCGCGGGATGCCCGAACGTGTGCACCGCGATGATGGCGCGAGTCCTGGGCGTGATGGCCCGCAGTATGCTCTCGGGTGTCAGGTTGAGCGTGCGCGGATCGATATCGGCGAATACCGGCCTGGCTCGTTGATAAAGAACCGCATGGGCGGCGGCAATGAAAGTGAAGGACGGGACAATCACTTCATCGTTCTCGCCGATTCCCAGAGCAGCCAGGCCCAGGTGCAATCCGGCCGTGCCCGAAGAAAGCGCTACGCCGTACGGCACACCGACATAGTGGGCCAGCGATTCCTCGAATTCTTCCAACTTCGGGCCGAGACTGAGCCGGGGGCTGCGCAGCACGGCCACCACGGCTTCGATATCGGCCTCGGCGATGTCCGGCGCCGAAAGCGGAATCCTCATTTCGACAGCCCTGAGGCATTCTCGTCCAAGACGGGTGCCCGCTTGGTCAGGAGTTCCTCGCCCAGCGGTACGGACGCCAGCACGGAGACGATTCGTTCCGCGGCATGCCCGTCGCCATAGGGGTTTTCCATTCCGCGAAGCGATCGGCGAAAGCCCTCCCTGGTCGCGACGCCGACGCGATCCAGAATGGAGGCGGGGCTGGCCTCGGCATCGAGTACATTGCGAGCTCGCTCCCGCCCGCGCTGCCTTATCCCCACGTTGACCACCGGCAACTCGAACGAGGCCGCCTCCATGATCCCGCTGCTGGAGTTTCCCACCAATAAATCGACGCATCCCAACAGGCTCCAATAAAGCGCCGGATCCAGATTGACGAAGACCCTGCCGCTTCCAAGCCGGCGGATGCAGTTATTCGTGCGCTCGATCAGCTCCCGGCTGCCGGCGTCGGCGTTCGGATAGCAGAACAAAAGCTGCGCTGGCACGGATTCAAGCGCCAGGAACAGGGCGTCGGCTTCCCGTGTGGTATCGCGAGCTATGGTCGTTGGGTGGAATGCAACCAAGGCTGTTGCTGGCGTGAAATGAATGTCGAGGCGATCCTCAACTTGTTCGCGGCTCATCAGCCGGCTGCGACGGAGGTGGTCGAGCGAAGGAGCGCCGGCCCGGTGTACGCGCCACTCCTCCTCGCCCATGGCGACCACTCGGCGCCGTGCCAATTCCGTGGACGTGAAGTGGACGTGGCTCAGTTTGGTCAGTGCGTTGCGGATGGCGTCGTCAATGGCGCCTTCGCTGACCTCCCCGCCTTCTACGTGCGCGATTGGGATTCGCAGGGCCGTCGCCACCGTCGCCGGAGCCAGCATCTCGTAACGGTCCGCAATGAGTAACAGCAGGTCGGGACGCATCCGGCCAAGGCAGTCGGCCAGGCCGAGGGTGGCAACACCGATGGTCTTCGCCATGCCGACATCGCTATCGGAACTCAGCAGGCATTCGATCCGCGCCTCCATCGGGAACCCGTCGTTTTCGATCTCTCCAGCCGTGCAGCCGAATTCGGGCGATAGATGGGATCCAAGCGCGATGAGCTTCAGATCCACGCCCGGGTGTGCCGCCAATTCTTTCAGAGGCCAGTAGAGATGGCAGTAGTCGGCGCGCGAGGAAGTGACGACGGCGATCCTGCGCCTCATCCGGAGACACTCCCGGAGTTGTTCGTGGCAGCGAGGATGATGGAACTTGGACGGTACTCCGGAACCATGGCGCATATGGTTCCCACCAGTCCCATCACATCGCGGCTAGTGATGTGCCAGGCGAATTGTTCCATCCTCTTGTACAGTTCATTCGGGTCGGGACTCGGCGTCCTTATGACTTGCAACGGGCCGGCAGCGGACCCTTCGCGGATTTCCGTCTGGAACAGCAAGGCTTCTTCGATTTTCTCTCCCGGCCGCAGACCGATAAACCGGATTTCGATTTCCTTTCCGGAACCATTCGCGATTGCTCCGATCAGGAAGCATGCCAGATCGGCGATTCGCTCGGGCTCCCCAAGCTCCGGCAGCAGGATTCTCCCGGCGCACTCCGCGGCGCCGCCGGCAAGGATCGCCTCGACCGCATCATGCCGGGACATGAAATACCGGCGCGCGTCCGGATGGGTGACGGTAACTGGTCCGCGCCTTGAGATCTGCTCCCGAAAAATCGGGACTACGCTGCCGCTCGATCCGATGACGTTGCCGAGCCGGACAACATTCATCCTGCATTGCGGGCTGCTGAGCGTGGCCATGGTCAATTCCGCAAGCCGCTTGGATGCGCCCATGATGCTGTGCGGGTTCACCGCCTTGTCCGTGGATACCAAAACCAATGACGCGGCGCCGTGCTGGACCGCCGCCCGCGCCAGCGCGTATGTGCCCAGCGTATTTTCGCGAACTGCAGCCAGCGGGTTATGTTCCAGGAGGGAAACATGCTTTAAGGCCGCCGCATGATACACCATGCCCGGGCGATAGCGGGCGAACACGCTGTTCAGCAATTCGGTATCCGTCACGCTTCCCAGGACGGCTTCGTGAGGGACCTGTACATGCTTCGCCTCAAGGCGCTGCTGGACTTGAAACAGGTTGTGCTCGGAGGCGTCGAGCAGGACAATTTTAGCGGGACCGGAGGCGGCGATCGCGTCGACCAGGGCCGACCCGATATAGCCGCCCGCTCCGGTTACCAGAACCGGTTGGCCTGCGGCCGCAAAGCCGAACTGCGATCCCTCATACTGTTCGCCCGCGCGTGAAAGAAACCGATTGTATCGAGGTGCTCCACGATTGAACTTAGTCACGATCTGCCTGCAATTGACAAGTATGACGCAAACGCCGGGTCCAGGCTATCGAGGCTTGCGAATCCGCACTAGCGCAGCGCACGGATCGTTCTAACCCAAAGCCAAGTACCGCCGGAATCCTCACCGCGAACCGGATAATATCGCGCAAGCAGATCCCGATTCAAAACAACTCGCCAGGCTTAAGAAAGGGGTGGACGGCTGGAATCGATGAAGAGAGGCCAAGCCGCTGATAAGTACTTGCGCTCAGCGGGGCGAACCTCGTCGGTGTGAACTTCAATTGGGCGAACCTCGGCGGAGCGGACATCACCGGAGCAATCTTCGGGCAAACGATCGGCACGTCGTCGCCGAACACTACCAGGAGATCGCATAGCTACTTACCGTCTCCTTTACCGCTCGACCTCTGGTCCCGAAAGTGTTGGGGTAGCTCAAACAGCGATAAGAACGAGCGGTCACACAAGCGTTGTAGGTATCGCTCAGCCGGAGTGACGCCGTTGGCGCGCAGCAACGCGGAAGGATGCCTCCACTTGCCCGCCTAACGCGCTACCCCGTAGATGTCCCTTGAAGCGCGAAATGGCCCCGACTGTATCGTGAAGCTATGCAAACGTGAGGCGTTGCTGGGCTGGAGGCGCAGGCGGCCTCTCCTCCAGCTCCCGCCGTTGATTCCTTAGCATGGCGACGACCAGTTGCCAGGTTGGGCCGGGCGTGTCGCGCCACGGTGCCGGAACGGCGATCATGTAGTATCGCCGCGTGTCCGGATCGAAGCTGAAAAACCCGGCCTGCCGCCGGACGAGCCGCTTCCACTCGTCCGCCGTGGCGACCCGGCTTACACCAGCCCGCACTCCGCCGGGATCTCGACGATGTCCACGAGTCCGGGAGCTTGAGCGCTGCTTCAGTTCCGCCAAGAAGTCCGACCGGGGAACGAACCCTACCCGCCGAGGTTGGTTAGAGTAGGCAGTATGCACATCGAGACTTTGGCCGTACACGCAGGACGCCGCACAGATCCGGCTACGGGCGCGCTCGTGCCGCCCATCTCGCTCTCCACGACCTTCGAAAGGGCGCAGGACGGCGAATACCCGCTCGGATTCAGTTATTCTCGGGAGGACAATCCAAATCGCCGGGGCCTGGAAGTGTGCCTCGCGGCACTGGAAGGCGGCACGGAGGCGCTGGCATTTCCATCCGGTATGGCCGCGGTAAACGCCATCGTTCAAGGCCTGGAACCGGGCGACCACATCATCGCTCCCGACGATGTCTACTACGGTGTGAGGAAGTTGATCGGTGAGGTGTACGGCAAGTGGCGGCTGGAAGTGACTTATATAGATATGACCGATCTGGACGCCGTCAACGCCGCTGTTCGTCCGAACACGCGCCTGGTTTGGGTGGAGACGCCATCGAACCCGTTGCTCAAGATCGCAGACCTACCGGCGATTGCCACCATCGCGCACCGCGCCAACGCCATCAGCGTGTGCGACGGAACTTTCGCGACGCCAGCCCTCCAGCGGCCCCTGGAGTGGGGAATCGACATGGTTGTCCACTCGACGACAAAATATATCGGAGGGCACAGCGATGCGGTGGGCGGAGTGTTGATCACCAAATTCCAGAACTATCTGTTTGAGCGGGCTCGCAAGTCGCAGAAGTTCGGCGGTGCCGTACCTTCGCCTTTCGATTGCTGGTTGATTCTGCGAGGAGTGGAGACCTTACCGTGTCGTGTGCGAGCACAGACAGAGAGCGCCGGCCGGATTGCTGCATTCCTGAACTCGCACGAGGCAGTAGAGGCGGTCTACTACCCGGGTCTGGCCGGCCATCCGGGTCATCAGGTTGCGGCCCGTCAAATGGTCGGATTTGGCGGCATGCTCTCCGTGCAGGTGCGTGGCACTCGCGAACGCGCGATGCAAGTCGGCGCGAATGTCCGGATCTTTACTCGCGCAACCAGCCTCGGCGGCACGCACAGCTTGATTGAACATCGCGCATCAATAGAGGGGCCGAAAACTCGCACGCCGCAGAACTTGCTGCGCATTTCGGTAGGGCTGGAGCATACCGAAGACCTCATCGGCGACTTGCAGCAGGCGCTGACATGAGCTTTGGAGGATGAATGATTCGGTTTCTCGATCAGCGGGCTTTCATTTGTGCAGGGTCTGGTGCACGTCGCGCGGACGGAGGTCGAAGCGTGCCCGTTTTGCAACTTGCCAGAAAAGCGGCCGGGACGATGGGGTGAAGGGCTGACGGCGGACAAGATGAAGGACTGCCGGTGCAACACGATCTGGCCAATTTCAGGGATGCTGCACCCGCCGCCCCGTCCCTGCGCTACGGCCCGCGGCCGCTCGGTTGGAGGCCAACGGCGTCCTGGGATCCGCGTTCCATCCGAGCAGCATTATCAACATGTTGGGCTTTGTTTGTGTCAGATCCGGGTGCCATCCCGGCGCTCCTTCGCGCCAACCCGCCCCCCACGACGCCTTACCCCTAAAACAATCGCTCCTGCCGCTTCAACGTCCCGAACGAGCCCAGATTCGCCACCGCGAACGCAAACCGGTATTGCGTCTCATCCCGCGTGCCGAAATCGTAACGCACAAGCTGTACGCTGAACCCGCAGCAGTCCGTGTTGTAAGTGGCCTGCATAATGGCGAAATCCAGGATGCCCACCTTGTTATCGTAAACGGCCACAAACGCCGCGTTCCAGCCGCGCCGCGTGGAGTTGCCGAGGCCCACGCTGGCGCGCGTCTGGTTCTCACTCGGCAGCAGGGTTGTGTCGCTGTGCACTTCCGTTTGCCCCACCGAAACGAAAAACGCGCCCTTGCGCCAGTCCGCGCTGGCGGTGGAGGCCACAATGCCATGGCGCGCCGGATCGTAATCCGTACGCCATTCCAAGGCGATGTTCCACTTCGGCTGGGCGCGCAGGGCCGACACGATCGGCGAATACGTGCGCGGGCCATCCAGGAAGGTGAAGGGCGTCAGCTCCATCTGGCTCAGCAGCACGTCGCGCTGCCCGGGAACGATCGCGCCGCCGAAAGTCGGATCGAAATATCGCGCTCCCGACAGTTCCCAACTGAAAATCTCCTGCACGTCGTCGCCGTGCTTGGCGTACAGCCGGTTGGCGAGCGAGAAGGTAACCTGGTTGGTATTCGAGAGCAGGTCCGTCTGGTCGTAACGGATGACCCTGTTGAAATTCTGCCCTATGCCCGTGACGTATTCGTAGGTGGCCCGCGGCTCGATCACGTGCTTCACTTTGTCGCCCAGCCAGCTCTTGCGATCGAAAACGCGCGCGAAGGAAGGCGCCACCAGATCCACCTTGAACTCGCGGGCGCTGCGCATGAAGGCCGAGGGAAGCACGCGCAGAAAACCCTCCTCATACGGACCTTGAGCCTCGCTGTAGAAAGTCTCGTCCACGGTGAAGCTGGGGACCAGGTGAAAGTCGCCCAGGCGCAGCGACGTGGCGATCTGCGGAGCGAAGTCCATGCGGCTATTCAGCAGGCTGGTGTCATAGTGGCCCACCAGTTGGTAGTCGGTGTTGGGGCAAGGTTCGACAATCCCTTGCCTGGCCCCGGCACTGGCGCAATAGAAGTCCGGCTGGCTGCGCGACAGCAAGCCGGCGCTGGAATCGAACGAGTACCACACCGGCAGCTCCGCCACCTGATGGTCGCGGCTCGAAAGATCCAATTCCGGCAGCTTCTTGATCACCACGGCATTGGTGTCCGTAGTCTGTTTTTTGGTGATGGGATCGGTTTCCACGATCTCCGCACTGGTGAAATCCTGCTTGCGTTCGACGACCGCGTCCACGGTGTACGTCGACCAGTCCTTGTTCAGGAACGCTACCGAGTTCACTTCCGTAAAGACGGCTTCATTAAATGAATCGGAAAAGGTCTGGCGGAACGTAAACGAACTGAGGTAGTTGATAATGCCCCTGGCCGTCCAACCGTCGCCCAGATCCGCCTTGCCCGCCACCGAGAAAGTCAGGCCGCCCTGCTTGGGCCCGCGCGTGCCGTCGGATTCCAGCAAGCCGCGGTCCTGCACGCCAAAACCAATGGCGTCGAAGTCTGCCTTGTCGGTGGGCTTGCCGCGGAATTCCAGGTGATGCGCGTACCCGCGCGCCGTATAATCCTGGACGTGGTAAGTGGCGTCATAACTGCGATTGATTGCCCAGAAGGCGCCCACGCCGAACATGTAACCGCGCGTGGAGCTGTGGCCGATGTTGGGCATCAGCAGACCGCTGCGCCGCGGCCGCTTTTCGAGCGACTTATAGAAGAATGGCGTGTAGAAGAGTGGAAACTTGCGTAAGAGGAAAACAGCACGGTAAGCCTTGGCCGATTCCTGCGGCACTACATTGAAGCGCGGCCCTCTCAGCCGCCACCACGGATTCGGGATCCGGCAGTTGGTCAGGAAACCATCGTAAAGAATGTAGTGGCCCTGCAAGCGTTCCGCCCACTTGCCCTCGAAATAGTACGGGTTGACGCTGGTGAGCATACCGGGGCGCGTGTCGATGCGCGGGGCGGTGGTGCCGCGCACATCGTAGAACTTACCGGCCTCCGACTTGGTGTTGTATTCCATGTGGTCGGCCCAGATCTTTTCATTGCGCTCGAACTGCTCGAAGTAGATATTGCCGCGCGCCTGCATGTCGCCGGTGTCTTCGTTGTAATCGATCTCGTCGGCGCGGAAAAGCATGTTGACGTTTTCCATCTCCGCGTGTCCGCGCAGATGCCATACGTGCCCTTCGGCGTTTTGGTCTACCGCATGCACGTCCCATTCGCCGACCGGCGGTGCGTTGGGACGCTGCTTATAGATGCGTTTATTGGGTTGCGACGCCGGGGGGGCGCCGGTGGGCGGTGGAATCAGCACCGAGCCCGGCGGAATCTGCCCGAAGACCGCCGCGACCGTCAAAACCAACGCCGCCAATACTGCAAGGACAGAACTGTACCTAATACTCGAATAAAGTTCGTGACAAATATCGCCGAGTATGCTAACTAGAAAGTGAGGGCGTCTGCAGGCGAGAGGGCTCAATCGGCAAACGTACCACATAGGGGCCTTCCTTTGCACCATAGACGCTAAACCATGACTTGCAGTTATTGCCGTTACTTGAATTTAGACGACGAGAGACGCTGCCGGCGTTGCGGCCGGCCGCAATTTGATGTCTATGCCATGGCTACCTCCGGCGCTCTGGCGGCCGTGCCGCGGCCCGATCGCGCCGAGCCCTCGCGCGCGCCCGTGATTTCGCAGCCCGCATACCCGGCCACCGCTCCGCGCCAAGCCATGCTCTTCCAGGACCGCCCTTCCGGCAAAGTGATTCCGTTCGACGGAATTCTGGAGCCACCCGCGCCGCCGAAGCTCAAAACGGTTACCCGCACTTCCACGCGCATCACCCGCCGCCGCTCCGCCGCGCCCAACGACGCGCAGCCTTCGCTCGATTTCCTGCCGCCCGCCCCGCCGGTTCCGCGCAGGCTGTCGACTACCGTCGAGGCAGTCATCGTTTGCGACGCTTCGGTAGCCGCCCCCATGCACCGGGCCTGCGCCGCCGCCATCGACGGCAGCATGATCCTGATCGCCTGCGGACTCTTTCTTACCGTCTTCTATCTCCTGGGCGGCTCGTTCCCCGCCAGCAAAGCGGCGATCCTGATCCTAAGCGCCGCCGCCGTGTTGATCGGCATGTTCTATGGATTCGTATGGGTGTGCGCCGGCGGCCAGACCCCTGGCATGCGCGCT
Organism: Bryobacteraceae bacterium; assembly: GCA_049520215.1. Classification (GTDB taxonomy): domain Bacteria; phylum Acidobacteriota; class Terriglobia; order Bryobacterales; family Bryobacteraceae; genus Bog-159. The sequence goes on from JBEKPZ010000013.1 coordinate 71,235, forward strand.
CTCCGCTTGACCCTCATCAACTTCGATGGCTACCCCCCGGACGCCACGTCGCGCTGGCTGCGCTATCTGGGCGCTTGCCTCGGCTATTGCGCCGGCGGCCTCGGCTTGCTGTGGGCCCTGCTGGACGAGGAAAGCCTCGCCTGGCACGATCATATCTCCAAAACCTTCCCCACCTTCCACGGACCGGAAAGCAACTT
>JBEKPZ010000014.1:0-46885 GCA_049520215.1 Bryobacteraceae bacterium
CGCCGCGTGGAACAGATCACGCCGCTGATTGAGCCGCCCACGGAGCTGACCCAGAAGGCTCCCAACAGAGGTCCCATCGCGAAGGAAGTCACCGTGGAGGCCTTGGAGCCGCGCCCGCGGATTCAGATTCCGAACTCGCCGCCCTCCACTGCGCGGCCCGCGGCCAAAATCAGCAGCCCGCCGCAGCCTCCGCCCGCGCCCTTGCCGGAGCCGCCGCAGATTCCCGCCGGCAATTTGCAGCCGCCCCGCGGCCTGCCTGCGGGCCCTCCGACTATCCAGCCGCCCCAAATCCAGGAGCAGGAGAAACCGAAGCTGGCATTCGAGACTCCCACCGCCCCGCCACCCTCGGGCGGAGTGGGCAGGATCGCGCGTCCCGACACATCGGTGGCCGGAGCTATCCGGGATCTCACGCATGGCGGCGCGCAAGGCGGAATAGCCGTGGGCGACGATACCAGCGACGTGGGCATTGGGGGGATCGGCAGCGGTGTGAACCTGCCGCCTTCACCGGGGCGTCAGGCCAGTTCGCTCGAACTGCTCAGCGATGCCAAAGGCGTCGACTTCCGGCCCTACCTGCTGGAGGTGCTGGCCGCCGTGCGCCGGAATTGGTTCGCGGTCTATCCGGAAAGCGCCAGGCTGGGGCTGCGCGGAAAAGTGGAAGCGCAATTCGTGATCGCCAGGGACGGCAGCATCCCCAAGCTGGTGATCGTGCTGCATTCCATTCCGGCGCTGGAGCGCGCGGCGGTTGCCGGGATCGACGCTTCGCATCCGTTTCCTCCGTTCCCCGCGGAGTTTTCGGGCGATCGGATTGTGTTGAAGCTGACGTTCAGCTATAACATGCCGCGGAAGTGAGGGCGGGGCTGAGAGCCCCGCGCAGGCTGAGAGCCTGCCCCACCTACACGCGGGCGCTAACCGCATGGTCCGCGATTGCTACGGCGCGCAGTTCGCGGCGCAGGATTTTGCCGACAGGGGTCTTCGGCAATTCACTCCGAAACTCGATCATCCGGGGCACCTTATAATTGGTAAGATTCTGGCGGCAGAAGGCCACGATCTGCTCCGCGGACAGGTTCGGGTTGTCCGACACGACGAACGCCTTGACGAGTTCACCCGCAATAATATCCGGCACGCCAATCACTCCGCATTCGACTACGCCCGGCACGGCGGCGATGACGTTCTCGATTTCATTCGGGTAGACGTTGAAGCCGGACACCAGGATCATGTCCTTCTTGCGGTCCGTGATGCGCATGTAGCCATCGCGATCCATGATGCCGATGTCGCCGGTGCGCAGCCATCCGTCGGGCGTGAACGCGGACGCGGTTTCGCCGGGCAACTGCCAGTAGCCCGCCATGACCTGCGGGCCCTTGACGCAGATCTCGCCTTCGCCGCCGGGCGGCAGTTGGCGGCCGTCGTCGTCCACAATGGCGACTTCGGTGGAGGGCAACGGCAGTCCGATGGAAGGCGAGTATTCCCCGTCCAGGGGAGAGCACGAAACGAAGGGCGAGGTTTCGGTCAGCCCGTAACCCTGAAAAATCGGCCGCCCCGTGACTGCCTTCCAGCGTTCGGCCACCGTGCTATGCACCGCTGCGCCACCGCCCAGCGCAAACTTGAAGCGGCTGAAATCCACGGTGTCGAACCCCGGCGTGTTCAGCAATCCGTTAAACAAAGTGTTGACGCCCGTGGTGACGGTCCAGGGCGTCTTTTTCAACTCCTTCACGAACCCCGCCATGTCTTTCGGATTGGTAATCAGCAGGTTCATGCCGCCCAGTTTGATGAACAGCAGGCAGTTGGTGGTCAAGGAAAAAACGTGGTACATAGGCAGCGCGGTGACCACGATTTCGGTTCCCTCTTCGAGGAAGCCGCGGGACCATGCGCGCGCCTGTAGCATGTTCGCGACCAGTCCACCGTGCGTAAGCATGGCAGCCTTGGACCTTCCCGTGGTGCCGCCGGTGTATTGCAGGAAGGCGATGTCCGCATGCGACGGCGCGGCTTCGTCGAGCGGCGCGCGGGAGCCGCGGTCGAGCGCGGTCCGGAATGGGATGGCGCCTTCGATATGCCAGTCCGGCACCATCTTCTTCACGCGCTTGACGGTGAAGTTCACCATCAGCCGCCGGGGCAGTGTGAGCAAATCGCCAACCTGCGTGGTGACCACGTGTTTGACCGCGGTGTTCGCCAGCACCTTTTCCAGGACGTGGGCGAAGTTCTCCAGGATGACGATGACCTCCGCGCCGGAGTCCTTAAGCTGATGCTCCAATTCGCGCGCGGTGTACAGAGGGTTGATGTTGACCACAATGGCTCCCGCGCGCAGGGCGCCGAACAGCGCGACGGGATACTGCAGAAGGTTGGGCATCATCAGGGCGACGCGCGCGCCCTTGGCGAGCGAGAGGCTTTCGAGCCAGGCGGCGAACTGACGGCTCAGGCGGTCGAGTTCGGCGTACGTGATGGTGGTGCCGAGATTGCGAAAGGCCGGAAGGTCCCGGAACTTGCGGCAGCTTTGGGCGAGCACATCGTTGAGGGACGTATATTCGTTGATGTCGATTTCGGCCGGAACACCGGCAGGGTAGCTTTTTAGCCAGATCCTGTCCATTCGATAACCTCCTCGGAGCGGACATGCGGACGGCCATTTCGTGCATTCCATCGCGGGGCGCTCCCCGAGGGACCGTTCGGGGGCTGCGCGTGGATCGCGGACGCTCACATTAAAACGCTATATTCATGTCCTATTATACTGAAATTAAAAGCGCAAGGGCGGGGACCGCTCCCTTACGGTCGCGGCTCGGTAACAGTTGGTTCATGGTTATGTTGCCGCTTCCAGGATGGTGTACCAGAGGAATTCGACCAGCTTGTACAGCGACGCTTCGGCCAGCCTTTCGTCGTTGGCGTGGGCTTCGCCCGGATCGCCGGCTTCCACAATGGGGCCAACGCCATAGGCCTCGACGCCTTTGGCGCGCAACTGGGCCAGGTCCGTGGCGCCGGTCAGCATGGAGGGCAGGGTGATGGCGTGCGGAAACATTTTGCGCTGTGCATGTTCCAGCGCGCGAAACATGGCGGTGTCCGTGCGCGAAGGCGGCGTGGCCGGGCGGATCGGCTTACGCGGCTCTATTTCCACACTCGGGTCCGCGATCAGCGCCCGCATTTCGTCGTAAAAGCGCGGCATATCTTCATCCGGCAGCGCGCGGATATCGATGTAGGCTTCGGCCTCCGACGGAATCACGTTGAAGGCGAAGCCGGCCTTGAGCATGGTGGGCGCGAGCGTGGTGCGGACCATTGCGTAGTGCGCCGACTCGTAGCGTTCGAAGTAGCGGTCGATGTCCGGACCGCGCGCGGCGTCCGCTACGTGCCGGTAGCGATCGGCATCGCCGGGCGGGCTGATGGAAGCCAGGCGGTCGAAATAGGCGCGGGTGGTCTCATTCAGCCGCATCGGAGTGCGCCACTCGCCGAGCTTCGCGACCGCGGCTGCCAGGCGCAACACGGCGTTGTCCGGCGAGGGCCGCGAGGCATGGCCGGCCGGTCCGCGGGCGATCAGACGGACGCCGCGGGGCACTTTCTCCGCGGTAGCGATGGCCACGTAGCGCACATCGCCGCCCTGCGCCACGGTCGATCCTCCCTCGGCCAGCGCGTACTCGGCGGCGATCTCGTCCCAATGGCGGCTGACCAGGAAATCGATGCCCACCTCGGGAGTGCCTTCCTCGCCGGCTTCGGCCACGAAGATCACGTCGCGATTGAGCTTGATGTGCGCGCGCTGGAGCAGCAGCATCACCATGAGGCCCGCCGTCACGATCTCCTTGTCGTCCACGGCGCCCCGAGCATAAATGAAGCCGTTCCTGCGGACGGCGCCGAATGGGTCGACCGACCATTTGGACCGCTGCGCGGCGACCACGTCGGTATGTCCCAGGATGGCGATGGGCCGCGCGGATCCGTTGCCCTGGATGCGCGCGACCAGGTTGGCGCGGGCGGGTTCGAGTGCCAGCAGTTGCACCGGGATGCCTTCGCGCTGCAAAACGCCGGCGAGGTATTTGGCGGCCTCGGTCTCGTTGCCTGGCGGGTTGGAGGTGTCGATGCGGAGGAGGGCCGTGAAGTGGCGGAGGGTTTCGGCGTTCAGTTTGCGGCTGTGGAGGGGGTTGGGCTGGGCGGCCAAGGCTAGCGGGACGAGAAAAAGCGCTAGAGCGCAGCGGGGCCAGGGGCCCCGCGCAGGCTGAGAGCCTGCCCCACTACAGCGGAATGTTGCCATGCTTTTTACGAGGCGTGGTGTCCACCTTATTCTCCAACATGCGGAACGCTCGGATGACGCGGGGGCGGGTTTCGCGCGGCTCGATCACATCGTCGATGAAGCCGCGCTCGGCGGCGATGAACGGGTTGGCGAAGCGCTCGCGGAACTCTTCGGTCTTCTGCGCGCGCACGGCGTCGCGGTCGGCGGCCGCCGACAACTCGCGCCGGTAGACGATGTTCACCGCACCTTCCGGCCCCATGACGGCAATTTCGGCGCTGGGCCACGCCAGGTTCACATCCGTGCGAATGTGTTTCGATCCCATCACGCAATAAGCGCCGCCGTACGCCTTGCGGGTAATCACGGTGACCTTGGGCACGGTGGCCTCGGCGTAGGCGTAGAGCAGCTTGGCGCCGTGGCGGATGATGCCGCCGAACTCCTGTGCGGTGCCCGGAAGGAAGCCAGGAACGTCCTCGAAGGTCAGAATCGGAATGTTGAACGCGTCGCAGAAGCGCACGAAACGCGCGCCCTTCACCGACGAATTGATATCCAGGCAGCCGGCCAGGTAGGCGGGCTGATTGGCGACGATGCCCACGGAACGCCCGTCCAGCCGCGCGAAGCCCACCACAATATTGCGGGCGAAGTGCTCATGGACTTCGAAGAATTCGCCGTCGTCGACCACGCGATGGATGGCATCCTTGATGTCGTAAGGCTGGTTGGATTCGGCCGGCACCAGCGTGTCGAGCGCCGGGTCCATGCGGCCGGCGGGGTCCGTGGTGGGGCGTCGCGGCGGATCGTCGCGGTTGTTTTGCGGCAGATAGCCGAGCAGTTCGCGGATCATGCGCAGGCACTCGCCGTCGTTGGGTGCGATGAAATGGCCGACGCCGCTGACGGAGTTGTGGGTCATGGAGCCGCCCAGGCGCTCCTTGGTGACGTCCTCGTGGGTGACGGTCTTGATGACGTCAGGGCCGGTGACGAACATGTAGCTGGTGGAATCCACCATGAAGACGAAATCGGTGATGGCGGGCGAGTAGACGGCGCCGCCCGCGCACGGCCCCATGATGGCGGAGATCTGCGGCACGACGCCCGAGGCCAGCGTGTTGCGCAGGAAGATATCGGCGTAGCCGCCCAGCGACAGCACACCCTCTTGGATGCGCGCGCCGCCGGAATCGTTGAGACCGACAACGGGCGCGCCGTTCTTCATGGCATGGTCCATGATCTTGCAGATTTTCTGCGCGTTGGATTCCGAGAGCGAGCCGCCGAACACGGTGAAGTCCTGCGCGAAGACGTAGACCAGGCGGGCGTTGATGTAGCCATAGCCGGTGACGAAGCCGTCGCCGGGGACGATCTCCTTATCCATGCCGAAGTCGCGGCCGCGATGGGTGACGAGCTTGTCGAGTTCTTCGAAGGTGCCTTCGTCGAGGAGCAGTTCGATGCGCTCGCGGGCGGAGAGCTTGCCCTCTTTGTGCTGGCGGTTGCGGCGGTCTTCGCCGCCGCCCTGCTCAGCCGCGGCATGACGGCGGCGCAGCTCTTGGAGTCGGTCCATGGTATTGATTGTAGCTGGGCGAGCGTTGCTCGCCGTGGCTGGTGGTCGGTGGCTGGTGGCTGGTGGTTGTGCGCGCTTGGGCTTTTTTGCGGATTTGTGCGTTTGCGGCGCGTGGGGTGACGATTTACAGATTTGGAACGAACAAACCCCAACCAATTGATTTCACAAGTCAAACTGGGACGGGTTGCCGACACCACCGTGAGGGTGCTTCGTGCGCACCCAGGCGGAACAACCATCGGGGAGGCCGGTCGAAGCCTTGCCAGGTAAAACCTCCTACCCCCACAGAAGCACGAGTGCGGGGGGCGGAATGCGGGACAAGGACGGCAAGTGCTTGGCGAATAGGGAGATGTTTTCTGTGGAAGTTTGTCAATGGCTCATGGCCCGCGACCACAGCGGGCGCTAGTCTAGCTCTAGCGACTTTTGGGGCGTCTCCGGCGCCAGGAATCTTGGGCGAGCTGCGCTCGCCGAGCCGGCTAAGAGCCGGCTGCGGGCAAAAATGCCCGCCTAGAAACCGCCGGGCCCAGACAAGTGTTATTCGGCGGGTTCGGCGGCGTCGTGCTGCGGGCGGTAGAAGCGCTGGCCGCAACTGCGGCAACGATACGGCACCAGCCCGACTATCCTCACCAGGAGGTCGAGCAAGCCCTTCGGCATGGAGCGGCGCACATCCGTCCATCCGCACACGGGACAGCGCGGGGCCTTTCCGCTTTCGGTCTCAGTGGCGGCGTCGTGCATGCCATTCTCAGTGTAACAAGCCGCACCATCGGTCGAATACAGTCGCGGCAACTTCGGCGAGCCGGGAGGCGTGCGCACAGGGATCGATGGGCGCGGTTACCTCGCGGAGATCGCCGCAGGCCGCGTCCTGCCGAAGCCAGTCCGCGACCATCTCGGGCGTGACTTCCAGATGGAACTGCATGCCGTACACATTGCCGCCCACGCGGAAGGCCTGGTGGCGGCAGGCGCTGGAATACGCCAGGTGTTCCGCGCCTGGCGGGAGATCGAACGTTTCCGCGTGCCATTGAAAGACCGTTTCCGGACCGGAGAAGCCGTGGAACAGGGGGTCCGCCGCGGCGGCTTCGGTGAAGTGCAGGGGCGACCAGCCGATCTCTTTTTCCGTATTGGGGTATACGCGCGCTCCCAGCGCCCGCGCGATCAACTGCGCGCCCAGACAAACGCCGAGCACGGGGATGCCGCGATTCGCCGCCTCGCGGATGGCGGCGAGTTCGTGCGGCACCCAAGGCAGGTCGTCGTTGGCGGACATGGGGCCGCCCATCAGGATGAGGCCGGCGGGTGCGCTTCGCGCGGCGAATTCACAGGCTGAAGCCTGTGCCACCACTTCACAGACTGAAGCCTGTGCCACCACTTCACAGGCTGAAGCCTGTGCCACCACTTCACAGGCCGAAGCCTGTGCCACCATTTCGCAGGCTGAAGCCTGTGCTACCGCGATGTGGTGACGTTCCAGGGCCGCGGCAATGAATCCCAGGCCTTCCAAGGGGGCGTGTTTGAAGGCCAGAACGTACATGCAGGGGAATCAGTTTTTGAGTTGGCCGGCAGCCTGCGCCAATTCGAAGTGACTCAGGCTCTGCTCGTATCGGGAGACGCCGCGATAGAGCGCTTCGGCCAGCTTTTGGCGATGCTCGGGTTTCGAGAGCAGGGCCGCTTCCCGGGCATTGCTCAGGAAACCGATCTCGGCCAGCACGGAGGGCATGGACGCACCGATCAACACCACGAAGGGGGCTTTCTTGACGCCCCGGTTCTTGATGCCCGGATTGTAGCGCACGGCAAAAGGAAACAGAGCGGCCTGGATGCTACCGGCGAATTGCCTGGACTCCTCGGCCTTGTCCTGTAAAGTGATCTTCTGGATCAGGTCGCGCAGCTCAAAAACCGATTTGTCGGACGAGGCGTTTTCGCGGCTGGCCACGGCTAGGGCGTCTTTGGCCGTGGTGAAGTTCAGGTAATAGCTTTCCACTCCTCCGATGAGCGGATAGGGCGATGAATTGGCGTGGATGGAAAGGAAGAGGTCGGCCTTTTTCTCGTTGGCGATGGCGGTGCGGCGTTCCAGCGGGATGAAAGTGTCATCGGAGCGCGTGAAGACAACCTCGCTGGCCATGCGGGACTCGATGAGCTTGCCCAGCCGGAGAGCGACATCCAAGACCAGATCTTTCTCCAAGAGTCCGTTGGGGCCCGCGGTGCCCTCATCCTGGCCGCCGTGGCCGGGATCCAGCACCACGCGCCGGATTTTGAGCCCGAGCGCCCGCGTCAGGGAGCCGGGCCAATCGCCGGCCAGCTTGGCCGCCCGGCCCGACTCGACGCGATCTGCCGGCCGGCTGGTTTTGGCTTCCGGCTGCGTTTCCGTTGACGGGCGCATCGCGGGGCTGGCAAGAGCTGCCACTGGAGCGCTAGTGGGCAGCGGTCCTGTTCGGGGCACCGGCGAGGGCGTCAAGACGGGAGGTGGTGGCAGTGTCTGGGTTGCGGCGGGCGTGCGGGGCGCGGGGAGCGGGTCCTGGAGGACCCGGCCCAGAGGGCCCCCCGACCTGGAGGTCCGCCCCATGGGGCGCAGTTCCACCACCAGGCGGTCCGGATTGGAGAGTTGATTCGCGGAGTAATCCGCGGCGCCTTGCAAGTCCAGCACGACACGAGTCACGCCGACCTGGGTCTCGGCCACTCGCACCTTCTTCACCAGCTTGTCGCCCACATCCGCGGAATAGTAGCGATGCCCTTTGATGTGGGGGCGGGAGCCCTTCACATCGAAGAAAAGACGCTCGGGATTGTGGGCGCGCTCGGCGTGGAATTCGAATTCGCCGTCGACCTCGATCACCACGCGGGTGGCCTCGCTGAGCGACCAGCAGCGCACGGCGGTGACTTCCCGCAACTGTCCCCCGCGAATCTGCCCTGGCGGGCCGGCGGCCAGCAGCGCGAGCAGCGGGATGAGCGTGCGTGGCATGGGGCGCTCAGTGCGAGATGTAGTAGATCCTGCCGTTGGAATCCATGACTTCGCGAATCGGGTTATAGACGACCGCCGGGATGGCTTCGGTGGCACCGCTTACTGACGTGCGCGGCTCGGTAACCGGCGTGCGCGGCTCCGTATCACCGGCCAGGCGCCGGCGGACCTTGGCCACGTAGCCCTGTGTTTCCGGAAATGGGGGCACGCCGCCGTAGCGGGAAACGGCGCCTTCACCGGCATTGTAGGCCGCAAGGGCCAGGGTTTCGTCGCCCTTGTACAGCTCCAGGAGGTGTTTCAGGTAGCGCGCGCCACCCTGGATGTTGTCGGCGGGATCGAAAACGTTGGCTACGCCGAAGCGCCGGGCGGTGGCAGGAATCAACTGCATCAGGCCCTGGGCGCCTTTCGGCGAGACCGCATTGGGATCGTAGTTGCTTTCCGCTTGAATGACGGAGTGGACCAGGCGCGGCGAAAGCTGGTTCTGGCGGGCGATGCGGTCCACGGTTTCGACTATCCCCGATGCGACGGACAAACCGGGCGGGGACGCCGCCGCGGCGCTCGCGGGTTCAGCGGCCGGGCGTTGGGGGACCACAGTGCGCACCAAGCGCCCCGTGCGCGGGTCGGCGCGTACTACCGAGACAGACGGCGCACCCGCACCCTCGAGGACCGCCGCCGCGATGCCACACATACAGACGATTATAAAACATTTCGGCACGGTATTGTTTCAATCCTTTTCTAAGAATCGACCGTCGCGCGCCAGAGCGGCTGTTACCGTCAATGGTATCATTTCTCTGTGAGCAGGGCCGGGTTCGTGCTGGCGGGCGGGAAGAGCTCCCGCATGGGCAGGGACAAAGCGTTGCTGCCTTTCCATGGCGGCGCGCTGGCAGGCCACGTGGCGGCCACCGTGGCAGCGGCCGCAGGATCGGTCATCTTGATCGGAGATCCCCAAAAATACGGGCATTTGGGCTACCCGGTGCTGGCGGACCGCAAGCCTGGTGTGGGACCGGTGGGCGGTATCGAATCCGCGCTGAGCTACACGACCGCCGACTGGAACCTGGTGCTGGCCTGCGATATGCCGGGCATTTCGGCCGAATTCCTGCGCGGCCTGCTGGATGCCGCCGAACGCGCGGGAGCCGACGTCCTGGCGCCGGCCGGCCCTAGCGGACGCCTGGAACCGCTCAGCGCCGTGTACCACCGCCGCTGCCGCGAGACGCTGGGCCGCGCGCTGGAGGCGGGCGTACGAAAGGTCACAGACGCGCTGGCCGGTCTGGAAGTGGCGCGCCTGCCCGTCGACAATGCCGCTTGTTTTGAAAATCTCAATACCCCCGAGGAATGGGCCCGCTATTATGACCGCTAGCCTGAAGCCCAGCGACCAATACCCGCATTACATCGAATTCCGCCACATATGTAAGACGTTCGACAAGCCTGTTTTAGTCGATACCAACTTTCACGTGGACGCCGGGCAGACGGTGGCGATCATCGGCCGCAGCGGCGTGGGCAAGTCGGTAACGCTGTCGCACATCATGGGTTTTCTGAAACCGGACAGCGGGCGGGTGATCGTGGCGCATGAAGATATCACGGATTTCGCCGAGCCGGAACTGCGGCGCATTCGCAGGAAAGTGACTATGGTGTTCCAGTCCGGCGCGCTGTTCGACTCGCTCACCGTCGCCCAGAACGTGCTGTTCTCGCTGGAGCTGCGCGAGGATTACAACGCGCGCAACAAGGATGATGTGGTGAACGGCTTGCTGGGGATGGTGGATATTCTGGATGCCAAGGACGCCTATCCCTCGGATCTTTCGATGGGCTACAAGCGGGCCGTGGCGATCGCGCGGGCGCTGGCGGCGCAGCCCCAGTGCGTGCTGTACGACGAACCCACCACCATGGTGGACCCCATCATGAGCGACCACCTGAGCGACCTGATGCTGCGCCTGAAGAAGCAACTCGGGCTGACCTCGTTGGTGGTGACGCACGATCTGGACCTGATGTACAAAGTGGCTGACCAGGTGGTGTTTCTGTTTGAAGGCAGGGTGATTTTCTTTGGTCCGCCGGCGGATCTGGCGAAGTCGGATCATCCGCACGTGCGGGAGTTTCTGGAGATGGATAGGGTGGCGTGAGGGGAATCGTTCGAGCGAACCCAGGGTAAAATGGAAAGAGCAGAGGACACGGTGACCGTCACCCTTCACCTCAGGCTGTCCCTGGTTGAGGAAGCCGCCCTTCCTGAGACACCAGAGAGCACAGCCACGGGAGAGCCTGCGCGAGTAGAAGCCGTTCGGCGCATGCTCGAATTTGGGGAAAGACATCGTCTTAGCCTGGGTGAGCCGATTACCCGCAAACTCCTGCATGACGGTCACCGCCTCTGATGGCCGCGCTCGTGCTGGACGCCTCCGTTGCACTTTCGTGGTGCTTTCCGGGCGATCCAACTGAGGACACCCCATACAGCCGACGCATCCTTAAGGAACTGGCGACTCGCGATGCCGTCGTGCCCGAAGTTTGGTCGTTTGAAATAGCCAACGGCATCTTCGTTTCCTACAGCAAACGGATGAGAGTAACCGAGCGGCAGATTGCAGACTACCTTGGGCTCCTTATGGCCCTCCGATTCGCGTCGAAGCCCAGACCCTGTGGGCCAATGTCAACTTGGAATCGTTGGCACGCCGCCAGAATCTTGCGGCTTATGACGCCGCCTATTTAGATCTGGCCCTGCGGACCGGTCTTCCGATCGCAAGCTCAGACGCGCCGTTGAGGCAGGCGGCGCTGGCTCAAGGGGGCGGCCTGAGAGGCCGCCGCAGGCCGAGGGCCTGCCCCACTCTACTTACTGCCCAGGCCCACGAAAACCACGCCCACCACAATCAGGAAAAGGCCGAAGAACTTCACGCGCGTGAGCGGCTCCTTGAAGAAGATGCGCGACCAGAGCAGAGTGAAAATGTAGCCCAGCGACACCATGGGATAGAGGACCGAAAGCTCTCCCGGCGGGCGGATGCCCAGCACGAAGAAGTACGACGAGAGGAGAAAAAAGGCGACTCCGGTTGCCAGGCGCCAGTTGAAAAAGGGGGGATCGCGGGAGATAAACATGTATACCAATCCCTCGCGCACCTGTCCGGCGCCGGATTTCAGGAAGACCCCGCCGAACGAACCGATGAAGGCGCCCAGCAGCACCAGCAGCATGTGGCTGACGGGAGTCTTCAACGCCGGCCGCCTTTGCCCAACACCGTCACGCCCGACACGATGAGAACGATACCGGCGAGCTTCCAGGCGTTAATGCCGTCGTGAAAGATCAGAAACGAGAGCACCGTCACCCAAACGTAGGTGAGCGCAATCACTGGGTAGAGCAGCGATAACTCGCCGTCCTTGAGGGCCAGGACCAGCAGCAGCGTAGAGAGGCCGTAGAGGCAATAGCCTCCCATCAGCGGCAGGTTGGTGGCCATGCTCAGCAGGCCGGGTTGGGCCAGGTGGTTGGCCCCGGTCTTCATTAAGATCTGCGCGGCCGCACCCAGAATCGTGCAGCAGAACACCAGGCCCACCGGCTGGCGGCGGGCGGGCTTTTCCGGAATTTGCGCAGCATCGGTGATGGCAGCGTTGGACATTGGTCTTAGCACGCAAGCCTGCGCCGATTGGCAATCGGCGCGCAGGATGCCATCCTGCCCCACAGGCTAACTGGCACTACCGTTTCCCCACAGAATATCAGGCTTTCGCTACAATGGGTATCAGTGGAACAGAAGAAATCAGCAACCGTGGCAGAGGTGAAAGAGGTTCCGGCCCCGCCGCCGGCCCCCGGCGACCAGCCGCGCGGCTTCATTGCCGAATGGACAGTGACAATTATTTTGCTGCTTTTCGGCACCACCACGCTGGTGCAAGCCTTCGTGATCCCCACGGGGTCCATGGAGGACACGCTGCTGATCGGCGACCACCTGCTGGTGGATAAGCTAGCCTACGCGCCTCCGGGACCCGTTTCCAAGTTCCTGCTGCCGTATGAGGAGGTCAAGCGCGGCGACATCATCGTGTTCCGCTATCCGGTGGATATCCGCCAGACTTTCGTGAAGCGCTGCATGGGCGTGCCGGGCGATCGCATCAGGCTGGTGAACAAGCAGTTGTACCTCAACGGCAAGAAGCTGGACGAGCCCTACGTTTACCACAAGACCGACTATCCGGATTCCTACCGCGACAATTTCCCGAGCGATCCCAACGTACACATTTCCGACTCCGGGGAGGACATGCTCGAGCACCATGTGGTGAATGGCGAAGTGGTGGTGCCGCCGGGTAGTTATTTTGCCATGGGGGATAACCGGGATTCCTCGCTGGACAGCCGTTATTGGGGATTCGTGCCGCGCGACAACATCGTGGGCAAGCCGCTGATCATTTACTGGTCCTACGACGCGCCGACCGAGGATCTGTCCAACCCCACCATCTCCGCCAACCACTTCATCGATTTGATGGAGCACTTCTTCAGCAAGACGCGCTGGCGCCGCACTTTCATGCTGGTGCACGGCGTCGACGTCAACTGAGCTTAACCTTTTTTGGGGAAACCGCTTCCTGACGGTCGCGGCTCGGTAACAGGCGCATTGATTTCGCACGGTCTACCGAGCCGCGACCGTCAGGGAGCGGTTTCTGTCGATCGGAATCCCCAGAACGGTTAAGCACCCCAACGTCAACTGAGCCGCGCCGCCCGGATTCTTTCCGGTACAATAGTTGGCTGTGAAGCAACGTAAAGCAGCAGCCGCGGCGAACCAGAACCGGACTACTCCGCGAGCGCCGGTCAAGCCCCGTTCGCCCAGGGGTTTTATAGCCGAATGGATCGTTACCGTCATCCTGCTGCTTTTCGGCACGACCAACCTGGTACAGGCTTTCGTCATTCCAACGGGGTCAATGCAGGATACGTTGCTGGTCGGCGACCACCTGCTGGTCGATAAGCTGGCCTATGCACCGCGGGGACCGATTTCCAAGCATCTGCTGCCGTACGAGGAGATCAAGCGAGGAGATATTATCGTGTTCCGCTCTCCGGCGGACCTCAATCTCACACTGGTGAAGCGCTGCATGGGCGTCCCCGGCGATCGCATCAGGATAGTGGACAAGCAGCTCTATCTCAACGGCAGGAAACTGAACGAGCCATATGTTCGCCACAGCACCGCCTACATCGATAGCTACCGCGACAATTTCCCCAGCGAGCCGGATATGCAGGTAACCGAACACGGGAAGGATATGCTGGAGCATCATGTGGCGAACGGCGAAGTGCGGGTGCCGCCGGATAGTTATTTCGCCATGGGCGATAATCGGGATAATTCGCTGGACAGCCGGTATTGGGGATTTGTGCCGCGCGATAACATTACCGGCAAGCCGTTCATTATCTACTGGTCATACGATGCTCCCACCGAGGCGCTGCTCAACCCCACCATCTCCTCCGATCACTTCGTCGACCTGATGGAGCACTTCTTCAGCAAGACGCGCTGGCGCCGAACCTTCATGCTGGTGCGTGGAGTCAGCGTCAACTGAGCGGCGGTTGAAAAGGACCCATGAGCGACGACATTGTGCCGGGCCGGCCGACAGCGGTGAAGATCGGAATTGTGACCGCTACAGTGCTGGGCATCCTTTTCCTGTTGGCCATTCCGCTTAGCCCGTTCAACGTTATCCCCGTGCTGGTGCTTTTGGCGATCGCACTCGGCCTCCGCCGCGGCAGCGCCTGGAGCGGCTACGGGGGCGCCCTCTTTATCGTGGCCCGCTGGGTTGGCGAGTTGCTGGCGTTGCAGCGGTTCAGCGCCCCGAGTGCATCGTGGCCCAGTTGGGTTCTGGCCACCGTGCTGGTCGGCTGCGTGGCCTACCTTTTGTTCCGGGCCGGGCGGGCGTTATCGGGGAATGGACGGAGCGGGGCCTGGTTGGGATGGATCGCACTGGCCGTCGCGGCTTTTCTGGCCCCCCAGGTTGTAAGAGCCTATGTGATTCCCACCGGCGCCATGGAAGACACTCTATTGATCGGCGACCAGTTGTTGGTCAGGGTGGGGGGGGCTTCCACGCCGTCGCGCGGCGACGTGATTGTGTTCCGCTATCCCGTGGATATGCGCCAGACTTTCGTGAAGCGCTGCATGGGCGTGCCGGGCGATCGCATTAAGCTGGTGAACAAGCAGTTGTACCTCAACGGCAAGAAACTGGATGAGCCGTACGCTTACCACAAGACGCAATACACCGATTCGTACCGCGACAATTTCCCGAGCGAGCCCAATGTGCATCTCTATGGTCTTGGGCAGGACATGTTGGAGCGTCACGTGGTGAATGGCGAAGTGGTCGTGCCGCCGGACAGTTATTTCGCTATTGGAGACAACCGGGACGCATCGCTGGACAGCCGGTATTGGGGATTTGTGCCGCGCGCCAATCTGATTGGCACACCGTGGTTCATTTACTGGTCCCACGACGCGCCCACAGAAGCGCTGTCCAGTGCCGCGCCCAGTGTCGATCAAATCGCCGATCGCTACCGGGGTTTCTTCACCAAGACGCGCTGGCGACGGATCTTCATGCCGGTGCGCGGATATGCCGTAAACTGAATTCACCATGGCTAACCCACACCACTATGGCTTGATTCTGGCAGGCGGCCGCGGCACACGCTTCTGGCCGCGGAGCCGGCGGCGTTCCGCCAAACAAGTGCTGAACGTGGTGGGATCGCGTTCGCTGATCCAGAACACGGTCGACCGGCTGCGTCCGGTTATTCCAGGGGAGCGGCTGTGGGTGCTGACCAACGATTACCTGCGCGACGAAATCGTGCGCCAGCTTCCGGAGGTCCCCGCGCGGCAGATTCTGGCGGAGCCGGTGCAGCGCAACACGGCGCCGGCTATTGGCCTGGCCGCGCACATCCTGCAATCGATCGATGCAGATGCGGTCATGGGAGTTTTTTCCGCCGACCACATCATCGCCAAAGAGGGCCGCTACAGGCAATTGGTGCGCGGGGCGTTTCGCGCGGCGGCGCGCGGGCAAATGGTGGTGCTGGGGATTCTGCCGCGCTGGGCCGAAACGGGGTACGGCTACATCGAGTTCCCGCGCGGTACCCAGCCGGGCTCGAAGCCCATCGCGATTCGCGGCTTCCACGAGAAACCGGAGGCGCGCGCCGCGCGGCGATACGTGGCGTCGGGCCGGTTCTTCTGGAATGCGGGCATGTTCTTTTGGCGGGCCGGGGTGCTGCTGGACGAACTGCGCCGGAATCTGCCGCGCACGGCGAGCATCCTGGCGTCGCTGCCGGCTTTCGACGACGCCGGTTTCGCGGCCAAGCTGCGCGAGGCGTTCCCGCTTTGCGAGAACATTTCCATCGATTACGGCGTGATGGAGAAGGCGCATGACGTCGCAGGCATCGCGTGTCCCGAGTTCGGCTGGAACGATGTGGGAAGCTGGAACGCCGTCTATGAGCTGCTGCCGCACGACGCGGAAGACAATGTACTGTTGCAGGACGCCATCTGCCAGGCGGGGCGCGGCAATTACGTGGACGCGGGCGGGAAGATGGTGGCCCTGGTGGGCGTTTCGAACCTGGTGGTGATCGACACTCCCGATGCGCTGCTGATCGCCGACCGCAACAGCGCCCAGCAGGTGGGCGATGTGGTGAAGATCCTGGAGAAGCGGAAGCGCGACGATTTACTGTAGGGGGCGGACTCCGTCTACCTCTGCCGCTCGGCCTCCCCCTCGAAGACGGCGAGGTCTACAAAGCCACACTTTGTTGCAGGCCTATAGGAATGTCTCGGTTATCATAAATATAGGCCATGAGCACCTTGAAACACTTCGCTGCTGCCGCCCCGATGAGCCGGGTGGTCCGCGGCGGTTTTCCGGACCGGCAATTCGATGTCGATTTCTGGCAGCAGCAGGGTGACGAAGCGATCTTTGAAGCCGCTTGGGAGATGGTTGGACTGGCCGAGGAGTTCAGGGGTTCAAACGTGGAACTGAAGCCCGATTTCAAGGATCTGCTGCGGTTGTTCAACCAACATCAAGTCAGGTACCTCATCGTCGGCGGGTACGCCGTCATGAAGTATACGGAGCCGTTTTGCACGTTGGACATGGACATTTGGGTTGAGTCTGTGGCGGAAAACGCCAAACGAGCTTACGCAACGCTGGTGGAGTTCGGCGCTCCAATGGCCGATCTGACCGTCCACGATCTGACCCAACCCCGCATCGTCTTCCAGTTCGGCATGGCTCCCACCCGCGTGGACGTGATGACAACGATTGACGCCGTGACATTCCCTGAAGCGTGGAAGAATCGGGTCGAGACGCACCTGAGCGGCATTCCGATTTCCATCATTTCCCTTCAGGATTTGATCCGCAACAAAGAGGCAGCCAGCCGGGACACCGACCGGCTTCATTTGGAACGTCTGCGCAAGTGTGGGGAACATGCAGAACCGTGAGTCCTAGTGACCGCGGGCTGGTGAAGACAGACCCAGACGACCTTTCCTCGCGGACAGCACCCTCGGTGATCGCCTCAAAACCGTCCATTGATGATCACCTGAAAACCGGCCAACGGATTGCGCCAGGACAAGTACTGCTTTACCGTGCTGGATGGTGTGCTGGCAAGCCTGACTCACCTCGATTGGCCCGAGCCAGGCTTCAAAATCAACTTGGTGCAATGCGGTCCATCCCGCAGCGGCGCTCTTTCTCGTTCCCCGTAACCAGTTTCTTCCCGAACCAGTTGGATGCGTTGAGTTCCAACGACTTGAGACTGTTCTGGGACTGGCTGGATCTAATGTGGCGGGCTACGGGAACTTTCGACTAGCGCAGTCAGTCTATCCTGGTGAATCGGCATGGTATGCGGTTGTTGATCGTCATTGTCGGCAGTCTGGCGCTCATCGTCCTCGCGACAGCGCTCCTGACGGTGTCGCCGGAGCCTGCGAAGCTGATGGTAGACGGTCCCAAGCGGGCGGCTGCAAACCCTATCGCGATGCCAGAGGCGGGCGAAGCACGATCCGCCAGCCCGGCGCGCATGAAGCAATTCCCGCCGGAACACGTCGATAGCTGTGACTTCAGCGCTTATCAGCCCACACGCATTTCCGACTGGTTGCCCGCCGGAGTTGTCGAGACCGCGAGGCCTGCATATCCTGCGGAAGCGCGGCTCAAAGGGATCGCCGGGACCGTCAGGGTTTTCGTGCTCATCAACAGACAGGGGCACGTTCAGAAGGTATGCAGCATTGGGCCGAGCGAATTGCGGAGCTCAGCCGAAGCCGCTGCCGTAGAATGGCGTTTCAAAAGGCCGACGATAAACGAGGGAATCGACCCCTTCGGCTACATTCAGGAGACGCTCACCTTTAATTTCGTGTCGGATCAGCGGCAGCCCTCAGCACCGGCCGATGACCCGGCAGTCGTCGCGGCCAGTCTCTGCGCCGTAGTAAAGAGCCCATGGTCATTTGATGGCAAGCGCGTCCGGTTGGCCGCGGAGTTCGTTAGCGATGGCATGCACACGAGTCTGCTGGTCGATGATCGCTGCCAACTGGGCATCACACCGTACGATTCTGACCAAGGCCAGAAACAATCGGAGTTGGACGCACTCGACCGGGCGCTCGAACAGGGTATGGCGGGCACCAGTGACAAAACGATCACCGCAGTGTTCATCGGCGTTTTTGCCTATCAACCAAAGACGGTGAAAGGGCCACGGGTGCTATACATCCAGCACGTCATGGACCTGAAGGTGAGTCCAAGAGGGCGCTGAGCGCTGCCGGACACGCTAGCTGCTAAAGGGGCTTACCGCAACTCCATCGCCCCCGAACCGCACACGGAGTCACACGCTTCCCCGCAAATAATCGACCCGCTCCCCATCCCCCATGCCCTCAATAACCTACCGCCGATCCGCCACTACCCAACGCCCCCTGCTAGCCACTCCCGTACAAACCGCCGTGCTACAGTGAAGTCGACAAATCGGAAATCGGGAACCACGATCCAGCCACGCCCGTGCAGAACACTCGCGGCGGACTCCAACGTTGCTGGTTGAAGACCGGTCGTCCGTCCCAAAATCAACGGACGGAAATTGGCTTCGCCATTTTTGCAAGTATAAGTAATCAAGCAGCCTATTGGCTTCGTTCGTCAATAAATGACTTGTTTAGCGTTCAAGCCGGCGCCGGTTTACCGGACACCCAACGGACGACGCGTGGGAACTATGAAGACCGTGCGACCGCATAATTCCGCCTGTCCACCATGCGCTCTGGCGCAACCGGAAATCGGAAAAACGGCCCTCGGTTGCAGCCGACCTGAGAGGCCGCCGTAGGCCGGGGGCCTGCCCCACGGAGTTTGCTACACTGATTCCTCTCTTCCCCATGGATACCAACGAACTTCTCCTCGCCAGCCAGGACTACCTGTTCCCGGCGGTCTTCCATTACTACCGCGAGCCGCTGGTGATCGCGCGCGCGAAAAACCAGTTCGTGTACGATGCCGCCGGCCATGCCTACCTGGATTTCTTCGGCGGAATCCTCACCGTCAGCGTCGGCCATTGTAACGACCGGGTCAATCGCGCCATACACGCCCAGGTGGACACGCTGCAACACGTCTCCACCGTTTTCGTCACCGAACCGCAGGTTGCGCTGGCGAAGAAAATCGCGTCGCTCACACCGGACGGCCGCCTGACCAAATCGTTCTTCACCAACAGCGGTACCGAAGCCAACGAAACCGCCATCCTGGCCGCCCGCTGTTACACCGGCAGCACCGAGATCGTCGCCCTGCGGCATTCCTATCATGGCCGCTCGGCGATGACCATGGCGCTCACTGGCCAAGCCGCCTGGCGCTTGGGCGGCGCCGTCCAGCCGGGCATCGTGCACGCGCACAACGCGTATTGTTATCGCTGCCCGTTCGGACTGACTTATCCTTCCTGCGATGTCCGCTGCGCGCGCGACATCGAGGATCTGATCCGCACCTCCACCTCGGGCCGTATCGCGGGCTTCATTGCCGAGCCGATACAAGGCGTCGGCGGATTCATCACGCCGCCCAAAGAGTACTTCGGCATCGTCGCGGAGATCGTGCGCCAGTCGGGCGGCATCTTCATCAGCGACGAGGTGCAAACGGCCTGGGGCCGCACCGGCAACAAGTGGTTCGGCATCGAACACTACGGAGTGGTTCCCGATGTCATCACCAGCGCCAAGGGATTGGGCAACGGTTGTCCCATCGGAGTCACTGTCGCCACGCCCGAGGTGGCCGCGGGTGTCACTGGACTCACCATCTCCACGTTCGGCGGCAACCCGGTAGCCACTACCGCCGCCAAAGCCGTTCTGGATTTGATCGAAGAAGAAAACCTGCTGGCCAATGCCGCCGAAACCGGCGGATACCTGCGCGGGAAGTTGGAAGAACTGCGAGACAAACATGCCGTCATCGGCGATGTGCGCGGCATGGGCCTCATGCAGGCGCTGGAACTGGTGGAGGATCGCGAGACCAAAGCGCCGGCCGCCCGCGACACCGCCGAGTTGATGGAAGCCGCGCGCCGCAATGGCCTGCTAATCGGCAAGGGAGGCACATACGGCAACTGCATCCGCATTTCGCCGCCGCTGAATATCTCGAAATCCGATGTGGACGAGTTCGCGCGGCTGTTGGACAAGTCGCTGGAGGAATCGACGAATGGGACTGGAATCTAACTGTGAAGTCCGCTTCGGCGGCAAAGTATCGGTAGGCAAAGCGCTGCTCGAAACGGACGATCTCATCTTCCGCGGCGATTTCCGGTTGTCGATTCCGTTGCGGAGCATCCAGTCGTTGGAGGCGGCCGATGGCGTGCTGCGAGTCACATCGCCGGGCGGCACGGCGCACTTCACGCTGGGCGCGCAGGCCGATAAGTGGGCCCACAAGATCCGCAACCCGCGCACGCTGGCCGATAAGCTCGATATCAAACCTGGTATCCGCGTCTCGTTGGTGGGTGTCAGTGTAGATCTGGAGGGCCGCACTCGCGACATTACGGAAGGCACCGCGGCCAAAGGATCGGATTTGATTTTCTTTGGAGCGGAGAAGGATAAAGACCTGGCAAAATTGCGCTCTCTGCAGAAGGCGCTCAAACCCAAGGGCGCCATCTGGGTAATCTATCCAAAGGGCCAGCAGCAGATCACGGAAGTTGGCGTCATCCAAGCGGGCCGCCAGGCCGGGCTGGTGGATATCAAAGTTGCGCGCTTCTCCGAGACCCACACCGCCCTCAAGTTCACTTTTCGAGCCCTTCCATCTCCTTCCGGCACTGCTCCGCGCCGGGAGCCAACTTACAAGCCGCCTGTAAGTGCTCCAAAGCGTCGTGTGTAAGTCCCAGCTTCTTATCGGCGATGCCTAACTCAAACTGAGCCATGTAATCGTCCGGTGCCGCAGTCACTACTTGTTCGAAACACTCGCGCGCCTTGCCGTATAACTTCTGTTCCACATAAGTCCCACCCAAATCGCGCCGCGCCAGAGTGTTCCCCGGGTCGCGCGCTAGAATCTGGCGGAGAGTGGCGGCAGCTTCTTCCAGCCGCCTGTCGTAAAGCAACGCCTGTGCGCGTTCGTATTGCCGGTATTCCGGCAGCCGGTCTTTCGGGTCGGGCATCGCGCCTCCGGCCGCCGTGCGGGAACGGCCGGATAGATAGCCCAGCGAAGACAGCAGCGCGCGCGTGGCCGGCGAGATATTGGCGGGCGAGGCCGGCTGCTTGGGAGCGTGACTGGCCAGCAGGTTCCGTAGCTCGCCTTTGAGTGCACGCGCGCGGGCTGGATCTTTGCCATACAGATTCGTCTGCTCGCGCGGGTCAGTGGCTAGGTTATAGAGTTCTGGGCGGGGAGCATCGATGTACTTATACGCGCCGTCTCGCAAACTGCACAGAGGCGCCCAGCCGAAGCCGTCATGGGCGTAGAGGCTCTCGCTGTAGACGCCGCGCGGCCCGCCCGCGTCCAGCAGGCTGCGCCCTTCAAACGACGGCGGCGCGGCGATGTGCAGAAAGTCCAGGACAGTGGGCGCGACATCCATCAAACCGCCCGGGCGGTCGTCGCGCGCAGGCCGGCTCGGCGCGCCCTCAGGCCAGTGAATGATGAGCGGCACCCGCAGCGTGCTTTCGTAGACGAAGTAGCCGTGGCTGTCTTCGCCGTGCTCGCCAAGACTTTCCCCGTGGTCCGACAGGACGATCACCAGCGAGCGTTGCCACCACCCGCTTTGGATGAGGGCCTGTTTGAACGCGCCCAGGATCCGATCGGTGTACTCCAGTTCGCCATCGTATCCGGCGCGGATGTAAGGCTTGTGCAGATCGAACAGGTGCGCAAACACGAACACCCCCGCGCCGTGTTGGATGGCGTTGGCGGCCAGCCAGCGGCGCGCCGCGCCGAGCACTAACGCTCCATCACGCCGGTCCCTGACCCCGTACCGGTTGCGGCCCGCCCCGCCGAAGAACATGGAACCGGAGATGGGCGAGAAGGCTTCGAAATGAAACGGGCTGTCGTAAAGGTCGAAGCCCTGGTCCAGGCCCATCTCGCTTTCCAGAAAAACGCTGCCGATGAAGGCCGCGGTCTTGTATCCATGGGACCGCAGCACGGATGCCAGAGTGACCACGCCCGCCGGTACCCGCTCAGCGTTTTCTTCAATCTGACTCTGAAACGGGTAAGTGGACGTGAAGAGCGAAGTGTGTGAGGGAAGCGTCAGAGGGACCTGCGATTCGATGTTACCGAATAGCGTGCCCTGTTGTGCAAACGAATCGATGTTGGGAGTGCGGATGCGGCGGTATCCATACGCGCTTAAGTGGTCGGCGCGCAGCGTATCGATCGAAATCAGGATGACGGAAGCCGGCTCAGCCGCCAGACATAGGACGGCCGTCATACCGAGCGGCAATAGCCATCGCAAACAACGCATCTCGTGGAGCAACTTACGACTTCGGAATCGTCTTTCCCGGATCCACAAACGGCATCGGCACAACCACTGCGCGTGCCGCGCCACCGGGTGTTTCCACTTCGAACTCCGTTCCCAGCGCCGCGTACGCCACCGGCACCATCGCGTAGCCGATGTTCTTCTGCAAACGCGGCGAATAGATGGCCGAAGTCACCTGTCCCACGGCATCGCTGCCTTTGCGCACCGGCCAGCGAGTCATATTGAACTCAATCGGGGCGCCCTCAATTTCGACCCCGACCAGGCGCCGCTTCACGCCTTCCGCGCGAACTCTGCGAAGCGCCTCCCGGCCCAGAAACTCGGCGTCTTTATCCAGATCCACCAGCCGGTCGAGACCCACTTCGTATGGATTGGTGTCCAACGTTATATCCGTGCCATGGTTCAGAATGCCGCCTTCGATGCGGCGAATGTCGCTCGGACCGGTAGGCCGGATATTGAAAGGACGGCCGGCCTCCATGATGCGTTCCCACAACTCGTCGCCGCGGCTGCCATCCCGCAGGTAGATCTCGTAGCCGACCTCACTGGTCCATCCAGTGCGCGTGACCACCACCGGAATGCCGCCTAGATCGGTCTCCAGGAAGTAGTAATAACGCAAGGCCAGCACCTTGTCGCCGAACAGCGCCTGCACCACCTGCTTCGATTTAGGCCCCTGCACTTGCAGTGGGGAAACATCCGGCTCGCGGACGGTCACCTGCATGCCCGAGTGGACGGCCAGGCCCTTAGCATACAGCAGCAGGTCGCTATCGGCGCCCGCCAGCCAGAAATGCTGCTCGCCCAACCGCAGCAGCACCGGATCGTTGACGATGCCGCCGTCTTGCGTGGTGATCAGCACATACTTGCCTTGCCCGACTGCGCACTTGCGCAGATCGCGCGGCGTCAGCAGGCTGGTAAAGCGGAAGGCGTCCGGGCCGGTAATTTCGGTGTTCCGCTCCACCGACACGTCCCACAGCGTCACCTCGTTCAGCAGGTGCCAGTACTCGTTGACCGGATCGTCATAGTAGCTGGGCAGGAACATGTGGTTGTAAACGGTGTAGGCGCGGCAGCCATAACGCAGCGTGGCTTCGAAAAAGGGCGATCGCCGCAGGCGCGCGCCGCGCTGAATCAAGCGCATGTCGAAGGGTTCTGGCATAGTGAGTCAAGCCAGTATACTACGGCTCAATGCTAGACTATTGGAGCATGCTCCCTGTCGCGCTTAGCATCGCCGGTTCCGACCCCATCGGTGGCGCGGGTATTCAGGCCGACCTGAAAACATTTCATCAGTTTGGCGTATACGGCGAAGCCGTGATTACGCTGCTGACCGTGCAGAACACGGTGCGCATGACGCGCGTGGATTGCATCCCCGCCGAACTGGTGTTGGCGCAGTTGACGGCGGTGCTGGAAGACATTCCGCCGCAGGCTGCCAAGACCGGCGCGCTCGGCAACCGCGAGATCGTGGAAGCCATCGCCGCCGCGGCCGCCGGCTTCCGCTTTCCGCTGGTGGTCGATCCGGTCATGATCGGCAAGCACGGCCAACCGCTGGTATCGGCCGAAGCGATTGTTGCGATCCGCGAACTGCTGCTGCCCCACGCGGCACTGATTTGCCCGAATCTGCACGAGGCCGAAGAGTTGACCGGCATTCGAGTGCTCACCGTAGACGACATGCGGGCAGCCGCCAAACGGCTCTGCGAAATGGGGGCCAAGGCCGCGTTGGTGAAGGGCGGCCATTTGCAGGAAAGCGCGGTGGATGTCCTGTTCGATGGCCAGGATTGGCGCGAGTTTACCGCCCCGCATTTCGATACGCCGCACACGCATGGAACCGGCTGCACTCTCTCGGCGGGCATTACCGCGGAGTTGGCCCGCGGCGCCACTCTGGATGCGGCCGTGGCGCGCGCCAAGAGTTACGTCACCCAGGCGATTCGCTCCAACCCCGGCCTGGGGCACGGCGCGGGTCCGTTGAATCATCACGCCGCCACCGGATTGAAAGCGGGTACCAAATGAAATTCGCCGAAGTGCTGAAAGCCTCCATCGAGCGTTCCGAGATCCCTCTGCGCTTCGAACCTGGGGCCGAAGAAGCCGTCGCCAAACCTGTCACGGAGTTGGTGCGGGCATGGATCGAGGCACACCGGACAAGTGAGCCGAGCTCCGATTTCGACCTTGGCCGCGAGGCCCTGATCGCGGAGTTGATCGACGAACTGACTGGCCTCAGGGACGTGCCGTCCGACTAGCCTTTTTCTGAGAACTCCGCGCCGGTCGGCGCACTGCACAAACGGAGTCCTTTTTGCAGAGATTGGAAGAGCGGGTTCCCGAAAGGTGTACTCGAGCTCCAATTGGGAAAGCCCGGGGAATACGCCCGGGCCTTCCAGTTCGAAGCAGAAAGGAGGGTCTCTATGATCCTGATTCTAGTTGGCCTGCTGCTCCGCAGCAGTGTCACGATCATTATCGTATGGTGCCGTAAGGGCCGCCGGTAATGGTCGAGCGGGATCGGGGGAACGCTCCCCCGGTCCTGCTACTAGAATACTCCAAAAGGATGCCATTTGGGAAATCCTTTTTTCAGAGCGCGCTCTGGTGTATAAAGGGACTCTATGCGCGCTCTCCCGATGCTCTTTCTGGCGCTCCTCCCGCTGGCCGCTCAAAAACACGTGCCGCCCAAGCGCTCCTCCCAAATCCAGGACGGCCTCGGCATCAACGCCGACCTCCCGCGCGACCCGTATCTGCCATGGGACCGCCATTGGTGGACCCGCATGTTCGACGCCGGCGTAAGCTGGATCCGCATCGGCCAGTACGAAAACACTTCCGATTACACCAGTTGGGATTGGATCGAGCAGAAGCGCGGCGTCCTGGCGATTCCCCCCGGCCTGGACGACTACGTCGACTCGCTGGTGGATAACGGCGTCAAGGTGCAGGTGCAGTTGCTGTATGGCAATCCGATGTACACATCGCCCGCCGGCAAACTGCCCGATGCGATTACGCCCGAGCCCGGCGGCTTCCACAATCCCGACCGCAGTCTCTATTCGGTTTTCTGGCCCCCCAAGACGCCCGAGCAAATTGCGGCGTTCGTCAAGTATGTGCGGTTCGTGGTGGAACATTTCCGCGGCCGTATCCACTATTACGCGTTGTGGAACGAACAGGATATCGATTACTGGAATCCGCTGCCCAATCCGGAGGATTACGGACGGTTGCTGAAAGCTGTCATCCCGGCAGTGCACGGCGCCGATCCGCAGGCGAAGGTCATCTATGGCGGCCAGGCCGATCCCACCCGCGAGTTCGCGCGCCGCGCGCTGGACGCCTGCGATTGCGCCGCGGGAATCGACGTGTTCGCTTATCACACCTACCCCGGTTACGGGCAGAACCTGAATCCGGAGTCGATGGACTATGGCGCGTATGGCGACGAGTCGCCCGCCAAACTGCGCGAGATGGTGCGCGCTTATCCCGGTATCCGGCCTAACATTCCCTTCTGGGACGACGAGTTCAATTCCATCCCGGCGTGGCCGGGCTCGGACGAATCCGTTCAGTCGAAATACATTCCGCGCGGCATGATCTACAACTGGGCGCAGGGCGTACGCACTTTCGTCTGGCTGCTGACCGCCGCCACGGACGGCAACGAATACGACGATTTCGGCTTCATCCACGGGCTGCGGCATCTGCCCGACGACTTCACGCCGCGCCCGGTCTTCTACGCGCTCCAAAACACCAACGCGCTGTTTGCGGATACGCATTTCGACGCGTCCATCAAAGTCGCCCCGGCGGATGTCCCCGCGCTGCATGAGAATTCACAGCCGTTCCTGGCTTACGGTTTCCGCGGCAAGGCCGCCAAGCCGATCGTGGCCTACTGGCTGGCAGCGCACAGCGTGCCGGGCGGCGCGTTCCCGCCCATCCATGCCGACCTGACTATCGCGAACATGGGTATCCGGCATCCGGTGCTGATCGATGTAGTGTCCGGCACCATCGAGCCGCTCGCCAAGCCGGAGTCGAGCGATGTGTTTCGCAATTTGCCCGTGCGCGACAGTGTCATGGCCATTGCGGATGAGGATTACTTCGATTGGCCGGTGCTGCCCGAAGCGCCCAGTTCGCTGATTGCGGCGGTAGCGGGCAATTCCGTGCGATTGCGTTGGCAGACGCATGGCGGCGATCCGGCGAACGCTATCGTCGAGCGGCGTGCCGGGGACGCGGGACCGTGGACCCGCATTGCCACGCAACCCTCCGCCAGTGCGGAGTATGCAGACGGCAGCGCTCCCGCAGGCGTGGTGTGCTATCGGGTGCGTGCAGCCAATAGGAACGGCGAATCGGCGTATTCGAATGTGGCTCGCGTGCGGCGGTGACTCAAGCGCAGCGGCCAAGCCGGCTGCGGGCATGATTGCCCGCCCTCCATGCAGCATAGACTAAACCGGCAACTGCAGGCGCGCTACGCAGCCGCCGCGATCCGTGCGGTTCTCCAGCACCAGGGTTCCGCCGTGCGCTTCGGCGATCTGGCGGCTCAGCACCAGCCCGATACCCGACCCGCCTGGCTTAGTGGTGAAGAACGGCACGAACAGGTTCGCGGTGTTTGAAATGCCCGGCCCTTCATCCTCAATGGCGACCTCCACGTGCGACCCGTTGCGCGTCCAGCCGATCCCCACACCGCCGCCAGTGATCAGCGATGCGTCGGCGGCGTTGCGCAGCAGGTTGATCAGCACCTGTTCGAGCTGGTCCGGGTCGCCTTGAATGAAGATATCCGGGCCTGGCCGGACGGCTACGCCGAGCCGGGTTTCGAGGCTGACCACGCGTTCGACCCACGGCCGGATCTCCATCGGTTCCAATTGCGGGCGCGGCAGCTTGGCCAGCCGCGCATAAGCGCCGATGAAGCGGCTGAGGGCCTCCGAGCGCGTGGAGATCACGCTGAGTCCGCGCCGCATGTCGTCCTCCCAATCGGCCGGGAGGGGACGCCGCGCGAGCAGGCTGCCCAGACTCCCGGCGATCGATTTGATGGGCGTCAGCGAGTTGTTCAGCTCGTGCCCCAGCACGCGCACCAGCCGCTGCCAGGCCTGCAACTCCTGCTGGCGCAGAGGCAGCGTGAGATCCGCCATCACCAGCAATTGCAGCGGCAACCCGTGCTCGCGGACCGTGCTGCGCCGGATTCCCCAGCGCCCCGAGCCGCCCGGGAAGGTCATCTGGAAAGTTTGCTGCGGCTCTCCCTCCAGGCAGCTTTCCAGGTGCAACTCCGCGGCGCTCGATCCCAGCACGCGCTCGGCGGGCGCCGCCAGCAACCGCTCGGCGGCGCGATTGACCAGGCGCAGCTTGCGTTCATGGTCGAAGGCGAAGACGGCCACGTCGATCTCCGACATCACCGTGCGCAGCAGCGTGGTCGCCTCCAGCGCACCCAGCCGCTGTTCGCGCAGCGTGCCGCCCAGCGAGTTGACCTCCCGCATGACCTCGCCCAGCGCGTCGTCGTCGGCGCCCGCGCGCCCGCGCACTGAGAAGTCGCCTTCGCGCAGCGCCGAAAGCAGATTGGAGAGCGTTTGCAGCGGGAACACCACGCGGTCCCGCACCGCCATGGCGAAGCCCAGCCACAGCAATACGATTAGGACCGTCAGCGTCCACTGCGTCTTAGCCTGCGGGGTGGGATCGCGCAGCCATAGAAAGATCAGCGCCACCAGCGATCCCGGCAGGCCCGCCAGGATGGCCATGATCACGATCCGGCCTTCGTATTTCATGCGCCGGCGGCGGCGTTTTCTTGTGGGCGTCATTGCTGCAAAGTTTCGACCGCCAGGGCCTCAGAGTCCATAGCGCTGCAGGCGCCGGTATAGCGCGCTGCGGCTCAGTCCCAGCGCGTTGGCCGCATGGCTGACGTTGCCATTGAAACGCTGCAAGGCCTTCTTGATGAGCAGGCTTTCCACGTCTTCGAGGCTCATATCCTCCAGCCGCGGGGCGCCGTCGCGCGCCGGCCGCAGCCCCAGATCGTTGGCCTTGACGCAGGGGCTCTGGGTCATCAGCACGGCGCGTTCGATAGCATGGTCCAACTCGCGGATGTTGCCGGGCCAGGGGTGCGCCAGCAGAGCCTTCATGGCGGCATCCTCGAATCCGCTGAGGTTCTTGCGGTAATGCTCGGCGTGCTGGCGCAGGAAGTGCGCGGCCAGCAGCGGAATGTCCTCGCGGCGCTCCCGCAGCGGCGGCAGGCGGATCTCGATGGTGTTCAACCGGAACAACAGATCCTGGCGGAAGCGCCCGCCGGCCACCTCGGCGGTTAGGTCCGAGTTGGTGGCCGAGAGCACGCGCACATCCACCTGGCGCGTTTTGGACGATCCCACGCGCTCGAATTCGCCGGTCTCCAGCACGCGCAGCAGCTTGGCCTGCAAGTTGGCCGAGATGTTGGCGATTTCGTCGAGGAACAGCGTGCCGCCTTCGGCCATTTCAAAGCGGCCGACGCGGTCCGACTTGGCGTCGGTAAAAGCGCCCTTCACATGACCGAACAGTTCGCTCTCGAAGACGCCTTCGGAAAGGCCGCCGGTGTTGACCGTCAGCATCGGCTTGATCGCCCGCAACGAAACCGAATGCAGGGATTGCGCCACCAGTCCTTTACCCGTGCCGTTCTCGCCGGTAATCAGCACGTTGGCATCGGAAGGTCCCACGCGCGAGATCATGTCCAGCACCGGCTGCATGGCGGCGGACTGTGCGATCAGACTGGGGAACTGCTCCGCGCGCAGCAGGCGATTCTCGGCTTCCAGGATCTGCCCTTTGCGCAGCGCGCGCCCCAACTCGATCTGGGTGCTCAGAATGGCGGAGAGCCGCGCGTTGTCCCAGGGCTTCTGGATGAAGTCGCGGGCGCCGCGGCGCATGGCCTCGACCGCCAGGTCCACGCTGCCCCAGGCCGTCATCACGATCACCGGCAGCGTGCTATCCAGGCCTTGCAGGCGGTTGAGCAGATCGAGACCTTCCTGGCCGGAGGTGGTATCCCGGGTGTAGTTCAGGTCCATGACCACGGCGTCGAAGTCGCGCGACTCCACGGCTTCCAGAATGCCGGCCGGCGAGTTGACGGCCTCGGCCTGATAGCCCTCTCCCTTGATCAGGAAGCGCAAGGCTTCCAGCACATCCGGCTGGTCGTCGGCGATCAGGATCCGCGGCACATACGCATCGTTGAGTCTCATGGAGCGGTTAACAACATTGTCGCATTTCAGCGGCAATTGCCCTACCACTCCTAAGGCATTGAGAAAAGCGGAGATACCCAGATCGAGTGTCCGCTTTTGGGACTGGCTTGTTCACCGGTGGAACGGCTGCCACCGTGCCGACCCTCGGTCGTACCGAGCCGCGCCCGTAACGGAGCGGTTCTGCCGCGGGCCGCTATTTCGAATCATGAAACAGCGACTGCGGCCGGTCCAGCTCATCCAGCGTCCGGAACTGGCGCAATTTCATTCCTATTGCCCAAATAATCGGGTAGCTGAGCACCAGAAACGCCCATCGATCGGAGCCGACATGGTGGCCTTGACCTCGCCCGGCATGGATTCTGTATCCACAACCAGAGTATCCGGAAGAGGGCCAAAAGTTACGCTTGCGCCAGGGATTTCAGACTAATTTGTCCCCAATCGCGATTACTTCTTCTCCATCCAGCTCATCCAATACTCTTTCCACTCCACGCTTTCCCCGGCCGGCAGCACGTCGATGGGGTTGAGGCCGTCCAGCATCACGGCGCTCTCGTCGGTGAATGCTTTCTTGCCCTGATTGGCCAGCGCCTTGGGATGCGGGCCGTGATGGATGCCGCGCGGATGCAGCGTGGCCATGCCGGCCTTGATATTATCGCGGCTGAAGAAATCGCCGTCGTGATAGAAAATGAACTCGTCGTAGTCCGTGTTGCGATGGAAGAAGGGCACCTTCAGGGCATCGGCGTCCTGCTCCAGGGGCCGCGGCAGAAAGCTGCAGATCACCGCGCCCGCGGTGACGAAAGTCGTGTGGGCGCTGGGCGGCAGGTGCGCGCGGTGGCTCATGATCGGGCGGATGTCGCGCATGTTGATCTTCCACACGGTCAGGTCGCCTTTCCAGCCCACCACGTCCATCGGGTTAAACGGATAAAACACCTTGGAGATTTCGTCGTCCACCTTGATGCGAATTTCCCACTCGCGATGGTCGTCGAGTTGCGGCGCGGGTTCGGGCGTCGAGATCGCCGCGGGATCGTACAATGCGTGCTGGCCCAGGAGGCCCTTGTCCGGCTGGTCGAATTCGCCGCGGGACTCGACGATCAGGAAGAAGTTATCCGCGGTGTCCGGTACGATGCGGTAGGTGACGGCGCGCGGCACCACGATGTAATCGCCGCGCTCGAACCGCATGGGGCCGAAATCCGTTTCGATGGTTCCCTCGCCGCGGTGTACGAAAATCAGTTCGTCGCCATCCGCGTTGCGATAATAGAACGGCATGGCCGCGGCGCGTCGCGACACGTAGAGTTTGATGTCGCGGTTCCCCAGGAATGCCACCGGCAGCCCTTGCGCATCGCCGAGGTCGGGCGGTTCCAGCCGGTTCAGATCGAAGCAATGGGGCCGCAGCTTGCCTTCGAATCGCACCCATGCGGTCGGCGGGTGGGTGTGATAGAGATGCGCGCTCTTACCGTAAAAGCCTTTGCGCCCGTGCTCTTCTTCGAAGGTCCCTTCCGGCAGCCCGACGTGGGCTTGCGAGGCGACTTTGCCTTTTTTCAGCGGATACATGCACCCCTCCCGCTTCTATGGTGGCACAGGCTTTAGCAAATTGGAGGGCGCATCTTGCCGGCAGCCGGCTCCAGCCAGCCGCCTGAAAAGGCGGCTGCGGCCAAGATCGGCCGCCCGCCGATCCGCCTAGTGGCAGTGGGCGTTAGCGAGAATCGTGCATAGATTCCAGGTGACCAACCCCGCATACCAGTAGCTGATCCAACGGATCAGATGATGCTTATGCATCGAGATGCATGCCCCGGCCAAGGCCAGGGCCGTCGCCTTCGACAGCAACAGCGCCACCACCGGCCCGAACTGCAGGAGCGCGCGGATGAAGGGGCTGGCCTCCGCCAAACCCAGCTTGAACCCAATAAGGGTCGTAAAAAAGTCCAGGACCTGGAGGTACAAAAACATCTGTGCGTAGAGCATTCTACCGTCCGTTAGATTGGTTTCGCCCTGCCGGGGAAGTTCTCACTACCCCCTAAGATCAAATTATAGAAGCAGATCCGCCGCGCATTCGGGGGAAACCCGGTAATGCATGTACTGGAACCGGGCTAGGCCGGCGACCAAACCCGCGCCATTACCAGAAACGCGATGACGCCCAGGCAAACCCGCAAGGCGCCCGGCAGCCGCAGCGCCTTGGAACTGCCGACGTCGAGCTGCTCGCGCGTGAGGTGCGGAGCGTGCCACTTCATCAGTTCGCCCACCATATAGGCGACGTTCCACAGCGTCTGCCGCACGCGCCCCTTCACCAGCATTAATATGATGGCCAGCACGCCGCCAATCAAAGCGGTCAGAAGGAAAATCCCTAAAAAGTCGGAAAATCCCACCAGGGCCCCGACAGCGGCCAGCAGTTTGACGTCTCCGGCTCCGGTCATGTGCAGCATGTACATGACAAGATTTAGCCCGAAGGCCAGCCCAAAGCCCTTGGCGGCCAGCCACACGCCTTCCACGGGCGATGGGTAGGCGATCAGCGCGTTCAACACGAAGCCGAGCAGCAGGGTGCTGACGGTCAGCCAGTTGGGGATGCGGCGCGTGCGCAGATCCGTAACCGTAGCGACCAACACGGCCAACAGCAGTGCGTATTCGATGCCCACGGGGGGACGAGTGAGATGCATAACAGGCACTAGTATACAGATCGGCGGGAACCAAGTTAACCATAACGAAAGTTAACCAGGGGCGTCTGGAGTGTTATCCTCGGTTTCATCACACATGGGACACGATCTCCGTTTTGCACTCCGTACCCTGGCGCGCAGTCCATTGTTTACCGCCGTCGCCGTGCTGTCTCTGGCGCTCGGCATCGGCGCGAATACATCCATCTTTTCGCTCCTCGACCAGATACTGTACCGCGCGCTGCCGGTGCGCGATCCCCGCAGCCTGATCGTCTTCCACGTGGACGACCACAGTTCGGGCCTGCGATCTTCGGACAATAACCAGAGCGTCTTCTCCTATCCGTTGTATCGAGACCTGCGCGACCGTAGCGCGGGTTTCAGCGGCGTTGTCGCCCGCGCCGGCGAGCCTGTCAGCGTCTCCTGGAACGGTCAGACGGAACGCGCCCGCGCCGAAATCGTCTCCGGCAATCTTTTCGAAGTGCTGGGCGTTTCCGCCACCATCGGCCGCGCGCTCACGCCGGAGGACGACGGCGCTCCCGGCGCGCATCCCGTGGTCATGCTGAGCCACGATTACTGGGTGCGGCGCTTCGCCGGCGAGCCGGGCATCCTGAATGTCAAGGTGGCCCTCAACGGTCATCCCATGATCGTGATCGGGGTCGCGCCCGCCGGATTCCGCGGGGTGCTCTCGGGAGAGAATCCCGAACTGTTCGTGCCCATCTCCATGAAGCGCGAGGTTACACCCACGTGGGACGGTCTTGCGGATCGCCACACTCACTGGCTGAATATCCTGGGGCGCCTGAAACCGGGAGTTTCGCCGGAACAGGCGCAGGCCGCCATCGAAACCGTCTACCGGCCGC
This sequence comes from Bryobacteraceae bacterium, assembly GCA_049520215.1. Lineage (GTDB taxonomy): Bacteria > Acidobacteriota > Terriglobia > Bryobacterales > Bryobacteraceae > Bog-159. Next base: position 33,083 of record JBEKPZ010000014.1, read on the forward strand.
TGATGGAAGCCCAAGTCAAGGAATACCACGAGCGCAGCAAGCGCGCCGAACAGCTTATCGTGGGCCAGAAGCTCGAATTGCAGCCGGCTGCGCAGGGCATCAACCAGTTGCGGCAGGAGTGGGAGAAGCCGTTGGTTGCGCTGATGGCCCTGGTGGGACTGGTGCTGCTGATCGCCTGCGCCAATGTGGCCAACCTGTTGCTGGCGCGCGCCGCCTCGCGCCGCCGTGAAATGGCCATCCGGCTGGCTCTGGGAGCCGGACGGCGGTCGCTCGTGCGGCAGCTTCTGACCGAGAGCCTGGTCATCGCGCTGGCCGGCGGTCTGCTCGGCCTGCTGGTGTCGGTGTGGACCACCAGCGCGCTGCTGCGCATCCTGCCAGCGGACGCCACCGGCGGGTGGATTGCGGCCACCTTGGACGTTCGGCTGCTGGTTTTCACGCTGGCGCTCTCCACCTTCACGGGCCTGCTGTTCGGATTGGCGCCGGCGCTGCAGGCCAGCCGCGCCGAAGTGGCTTCCACGCTGCGCCAGCAGTCGGCAGCCCTGGCTTCGGCGGGAGGAGGGGCGCGCTTTCGCAGGATTCTGGTGGTCGTACAGCTGGCGCTCTCTCTGCTACTGTTGGTGGGCGCCGGCCTGTTCGCCCGCAGCCTCTTTAACCTTCTGCGCGTGGACCCCGGTTTCCGTACGGAGCGGCTGCTCACCTTCGCCATCGATCCAGCGTTGAATGGCTACACCAAGGAGCGCGGCTTCGCCTTATTCCACGATTTGCAAGAGCGGCTCACCCGGCTGCCCGGGGTGGTGGCCGCCGGCGCTGCCAGCCCCGGTCCGCTCACACACAGCAACCGTGGCAGCAACATTACCGTAGAAGGCTACCAGGCGCGCGAAGACGAAAATATGGACGTTTCGCGGCATGCCGTGAGCCCAGGCTATTTCCATGCGTTAGGCACGCCTGTGGTGCGCGGGCGCGAAGTCACCGAGCGCGACCTCGCATCGCCGGACAAAGTGGTGGTGGTCAACGAGGCATTTGTGCGGCGCTACTTCGGCGGCGGCAATCCGCTAGGCCGCCACATGATGTTCGGCGCCAGCAACACGCGCCTGCCGGACCTGGAAATCGTCGGTGTGGTGCGCGACTTCAAGCACAGCAGCCTGCGCGAGACGCCTAAACCCTCCGTCTACTCTACCTACACCAACGAGGAAAGCCTCGGCCGCTTGGAGTTCTATGTACGCGGCGATCGCGATACGGCCACGCTGGGCGCGCAAATCCGGCGCCTGGTGCAACAACTGGATGCCGGCCTGCCGGTGTTCGACATGCAGCCGGTCGAAATCCAGGTCGCCGAATCGGTCGAAATCGACCGCCTGATCGCCATTCTCTCGTGCGCGTTCGGCGCGCTGGCGACCCTGCTGGCCGGCATCGGGCTGTATGGCGTGGTGGCCTACACGGTGGCGCGCCGCACGGCCGAGATCGGCATCCGCGTGGCGCTGGGCGCTGTGCCGCGCGACGTGCTCTGGCTGGTGATGAAGGATGTCGGCACGCTGGCGTTCTTCGGCCTGGCCATCGGGCTGCCCGTGGCGCTGGCGCTCGGCCGGTTGGTCGAATCGCAGCTTTTCGGCCTGAAGGCCGCCGACCCGGCGATCTTCGCGGGCGCCTCACTGGTCCTGGTGCTGGTCGCCGCGCTGTCGGGACTGATCCCCAGCAGCCGCGCCGCACGCATCGATCCCATCGACGCGTTGCGGCACGAGTGAAGCACGGAATGCGGGGCAGGCCGTGTGGGGCGGGCAATCCTGCCTGGCAATCCTGCCCGCAGCCGGCTTTCAGCCGGCTGCGGGCCGCCTAAAAAGGAGGATCGGCCAACACCGAGTACGAAGAGGCCGGCGTGGACGCCGGCCGCAGGACTGGAGTCCCGCCCCACGATTTATCACGCCCATTCAATTGCAGATCTAAGGGTGCTAATATCTGGTGTAAGAGCGCTGCACGAAAGGGGGCCGAATCAAGTGAAATCCAAACTGGCCAAGCCGCAGCCGCCGCTGGGCGACCAGGAGTTCGCCGATCAGGTCATCGCCGCCTGCGACGACCGCTCCGGCGCGCTGCTCACCATCCTGGAAAAGGTCCAGGAACATAATCCGCACAAATACCTGCCTCTGGAAATCCTGGAGTATATCTCGGAAAAGACGGATATTCCCCTGTCACAGGTTTTTAGCGTGGCCACATTCTTTGCTCTATTCAATCTCGAGCCGCAGGGCGATCACACCATCTGCATCTGCCGCGGAACGGCTTGCCACACGCGGGGTTCGCGCAGCCTGCTGGAGCGCCTGAAGCTGGAACTGGGCGTCCCGGATTCGAGCGACGAAAGCGGCGCCGATAAAGTGTGCGTCACCACGCCCGACCGCAAATTCTCGCTGCGCACGGTGGCCTGCTTCGGACAATGCGCCCTAGCGCCGGTGGTGGAAGTGGATCACGCCATCTTCGGCCACATGAACGAACAGGCCCTGCACCGCGAGGTGGAAGCCCTGGAGCACGACAAGGCCAAGTGATATGCGCATACAAGACATCTCCTCATTCAGCGCCGTCAAGGAAGCCGGACTGGCCAAATTGCTGCCCAACCGCCCGCGCATCGCGGTGGGCATGGGCACCTGCGGCAACGGCAACGGCGCCGAAGGCGTCTTCCACGCCTTCTCCGAAGCCATTCACCAGCGCGGACGCGATGTGCGCCTGGCCCCGGCCGGCTGCTTCGGCTTCTGCGCGCAAGAGCCGCTGGTCAACGTGTGGCTCCCCGGCCGCCCGCTGGTGATTCTCCGCAGCTTTCAGGCCCACGACGTGGATCGCCTGCTGGATGAAATGGCCGGCGGACGCATTCCCGCGGACCTGGCGCTCTGCAAGATCGAAGAGTGGGACCACCTCACCGCGCAGGTGCGCTACGGCGAGGGCTTCCCCGAAATCCCTCTCTGGCGCGACATCCCATTTTTCAAAAACCAGAAAAAGATCGTGCTGCGCAATTGCGGCCTGATCAACCCCGACGATATCGAAGAGTACATCGCCGTAGGCGGCTACCAGTCTTTATATAAGGTCCTGATCGACGCCATGCCGGAGATGGTCATCGAGCAGATCAAGGCCTCCAAGCTGCGCGGCCGCGGTGGCGCCGGATTCCTCACCGGACTCAAGTGGGAGTTCCTGCGCAAAGCCGAAGGCGAACAGAAGTACATCATCTGCAACGCGGACGAAGGCGATCCGGGCGCGTACATGAACCGCAACGAGATCGAAAGCGATCCGCACGCCCTGCTGGAAGGCATGATCATCGGCGCTTACGTCACCGGCGCCACCGAAGGCATCGTCTACGTGCGCGCCGAATACCCGTTGGCCGTCCATCGGCTGCGCCGCGCCATCGATCAGGCCCGTATTTACGGCCTGCTCGGCGACAACATCATGGGCCGCGGCTTTAGCTTCGATATCAGCCTGGTGGAAGGCGCCGGCGCATTTGTCTGCGGCGAGGAGACCGCCCTCATCGCTTCGCTCGAAGGCTTCGCCGGACGTCCCCGCCCGCGCCCGCCGTTTCCCGCGCAGAAGGGCCTGTGGGGCTGCCCCACCAACATCAACAACGTCGAGACCTGGTACAACATCGCCCCCATCGTGGCCAAAGGACCGGCCTGGTTCACCGAGACCGGCAGCACCAAGAGCGCCGGCACCAAGGTGTTCTCGCTGGTGGGCAAGATCACCAACACCGGCCTCGTCGAAATGCCTCTCGGCACGCCGCTCAAGACCTTCATCTACGATGTCGGCGAGGGCGGCGCCAATGGCCGCCACATCAAAGCCGTACAGACCGGCGGCCCCTCCGGCGGCTGCATCCCGCAGGAGATGTTCGACACGCTGGTGGATTACGAAACCCTCGCGCAGCTCGGCTCCATCATGGGTTCCGGCGGCATGGTGGTCATGGATGAAGACAACTGCATGGTGGACGTGGCCCGCTACTTTATCGAATTCACCCACTCGGAATCCTGCGGCAAATGCATCCCCTGCCGCGTCGGCCTGGATAAAGCGTTGCGCATTTTGAACGCCTTCACCAACGGCCACGCCACGCCCGCCGATCTCGACCGTCTGGACGAAATGGGCCGCATGATCCGCGATACTTCGCTGTGCGGGCTGGGCCAGAGCGCACCCAATCCCGTGCTCACCACCATGCGCCATTTCCGGCACGAATTCGAGGATCACATTCGCGCCCAACGCTGCCGCGCGGGAGTCTGCGAAGACCTGGCGCTCTCCCCTTGCGAAAACAGTTGCCCGCTGCACATGAATATCCCGCGCTTCCTGCAGCTCTTTCAGGAGCAGCGCCTGGAAGACGCATTCGTCTCCGTGGTGATGGACAATCCGCTGCCGTCCTCCACCGGCCGCGTCTGCCAGCACCCCTGCGATAACCGCTGCCGCCGCCATGCCATCGATGAGTCGGTCAACATGCGCGAGGTGCATCGCTACATTGCCGATTCTATCTACGATTCCGACCATTTCGACTCCCTAGTGGATAGGGTCGCCTCTTACAAACTGCAGCCCACCGACCGCAAGGTCGCGGTGGTGGGCGCGGGACCGACCGGCCTCACCGCCGCTTTCTACCTGGCGCTGCTGGGCCACGAAGTCACCGTTTACGAAACCAACCCAATGCCCGGCGGCATGCTGCGCTACGCGCTCCCCGAATATCGCCTTCCCAAATCCGCGCTCGACCGCGAAATCGAGCTCATCGAGCGCATGGGCGTGGAGTTCGTCTGCGACACCGTCATCGGCCGCGACATCACCCTCAACGAGCTCGACAACACGTACAACGCCGTGTTCATCTCCATCGGCACCTGGAAGGAATCCTGGGTCTACCTGCCCGGCACCGAGCTGAAAGGCGTGCTGCCCGCGCTCATCTTCCTGGAGGCGGTCTCCAAGCGCGAGCCGGCGCAACTAGGCCACAAGGTGGTGGTTATCGGCGGCGGCAATGCGGCCATCGATTCGGCCCGCACCGCGCTGCGCAAGGGCGCGGACGTCACCGTCATCTACCGCCGCGAACGCAAAGACATGCCCGCCATCAAAGAGGAAACCGATGCCGCCGAAGCCGAAGGCGCAAAATTCATCTTCCTGGCCACGCCGCACCGCATCGTGGGCGACGAGCAGTCCAACGTCAAGGCCATCGAAGTGGTCAAAACCCGCCTCGGCGAATTCGATTCTTCCGGCCGCCGCAAGCCCGTCCCCACCGAGGAAATCCGCCGCTACGAATGCGACACCGTGATCCTGGCCGTGGGCGAGACCGTGGATCCCGATTTCGGCCGCGGCTCCGGTCTCACGATCAAGGAGTCCGGCGTCATCGAGGTCGACCGCTTCACGCTGGAAACCAGCCGCAACAAATTCTACGCCGGCGGCGACGCCATCACCGGCGCTTCCAACGTTTCGAATGCGATGGGCTACGGCAAGAAGGCCGCCCGCAACATCGACCAGCGCCTTATGGGCGGCGCCCGCTTCGACCGCATCATGCCCAGGTTCGAGTATTCCAAGGCGCCTCCAGCGCAGCCCAGCGAATGCCTGCGCCACGAGTTGGCCGAATTGCCCGCCCGCGAGCGCGTGCTGAACTTCAACGAAGCCATGCTGGGACTCACCGCCCAGCAAGCCCTGGACGAAGCCGGCCGCTGCCTGCGTTGCGACATCCGTGAGAACCAGCACGGCCACCGCGTTGCGGACCTGGTCGAAGTTTAAGGAGCCGTCATGTCCACCACCCAGCAGCCACTAACCCACCAACCACCAGCCACCAGCCACCAGACACCAGACAAGCTCGCCATCAAGATCGACGGCGAATACATCCAGGCCACCGCCGGCCAGACCATCCTGGAGGCCGCTCGCGCCAACGGCAAATACATACCCACGCTCTGCTACCTCGAAGGCCTGAGCGCCGTGGGCGCCTGCCGCCTGTGCATCGTGGAAGTCTCCGGCGTGGGCCGCCTGCTGCCTGCCTGCACCACGCCCGTGCAGGATGGCATGTCCGTCACCACCAACTCCGAGAAGTTGACCCGCTATCGCCGTATGGCGGTCGAGTTCCTCTTCTCCGAGCGCAATCACTATTGCGCGGTGTGCGTGTCCAGCGGCCACTGCGAGCTGCAGTCCATGGCCCAGAAGCTGGGCGTCACTTCCGTGGAATATCCGTATAGCTATCCGCTCCTCAAGGTGGATATGTCGCACGAGCGCTTCGTGCTCGACCACAACCGCTGCATCCTCTGTACGCGCTGCGTGCGCGTCTGCGACGAAGTGGAGGGCGCCCACGTGCTCGATGTTGCTTCCCGCGGCATTCGCTCCATGATCTCGTGCGATCTCAATCGTCCGTGGGGCAAGGCCCGCAACTGTACAAGCTGCGGCAAGTGCGTACAGGTCTGCCCCACCGGAGCTTTGGCCGAAAAGGGCTGGGCCGTCGAAGAGATGACCAAGCGCGCGGACAATATCACCTGGCTGGCCCTCAGGCGCGGAGACAATCAATGACCAAAAAAGCAAGGCTCGCTACCGTGTGGCTGGATGGCTGCTCCGGCTGCCACATGTCGCTGCTCGATTTAGATGAAGCGCTCGTCCCGCTGGCCGGCCGAATCGATTTGGTCTACGGCCCGCTGGTGGACGCCCAAGAGTTCCCCAAAGCCGTGGATGTGACTCTGGTGGAGGGCGCCGTCAGCAGCCAGGACGATTTGGAAAAGGCCCGCCTGATTCGCGCCCGCAGCAAGCTGGTGGTGGCGCTCGGCGATTGCGCGGTCACCAGCAACGTGCCCGCCATGCGCAACAACATCCCCGTGAAGAAGCTGCTTGAGAGCATCTATGGAACCATTCCAACCGACGGCGTTCCGCAACTGCTTAAGCATGCCGTGCCGGTGCACGACGCCATCAAAGTGGATCTCCATGTGCCGGGCTGTCCGCCGCCAGCCAAAGCCATTGCGTTTGTCATAGGCGAGCTGCTCGAAGGCCGCATGCCGGAGCTCGCCGGCAAAGTGAGATTCGGATGACGAAATTGTGGGGCAGGCTCTCAGCCTGCGGCGGCCTCTCAGGCCGCCTCGATTGGTTGCGGTTATGCTGCCCTGGTGGGGTAGCTTGCCGCCGGCTTTCAGCCGGCGAGGGCCGCCTGAAAGGCGGCTGCGGGCGGGATTGCCCGCCCCACAAGACATAGAGGCCCCCTATGAAAACACTCAAGATCGATCCCGTAACGCGCATCGAAGGTCACGCCAGAGTCACCATCCAGCTCAACGACGAAGGCCGCGTCACGGACGCCCAGATCCACGTCACCCAGGTCCGCGGCTTCGAGAAATTTACGGAGGGCCGGCCCTTCTATGAAATGCCGTCCATCACCGCGCGCATCTGCGGCATCTGCCCGGTGAGCCATCTGCTGGCTTCCGTCAAAGCCTGCGACGACATCATGGCCGTCCGCATTCCCGAAACCGCCGCCATGCTGCGCGAATTGCTGCACTGCGGCCAATTCGTGCAGTCCCACGCGCTCAGCTTTTTCCATCTCTCGGCGCCCGACCTGCTGCTCGGCATGGACTCCGATCCCGTGCGCCGCAACGTGCTCGGCCTCATCGAGCAGCACCCCGAGCGCGCCCGCGACGGCATCGCCCTGCGCAAATTCGGCCAACAGGTGATCGAAAGGCTGGCGGGCGAGCGCGTCCACCCTTCCTGGACCGTGCCCGGCGGAGTCAACGCGCCGCTCTCCTCGGAAGTGCGCGACCGTATTCTCGCCGACCTGCCCGCAGCCAAAACCATCGCCCGCCGCACGCTGGCTTTCTTTAAGGGCGTCGTCGACCAGTTCGCCGAGGAGATCGCCAACTTCGGCAACATCCCCACGCTCTACGCCGGGCTGGTCGATTCCACGGGCGGCTTGCAGCTCTATGACGGCAAGCTGCGCTTTCGGGATGCCGAAGGCAACATCGTGGCCGACCAGGTGCGCCCGCGCAATTACGCGGAGTATATCGCCGAGACGACCCTGCCCAACTCTTACCTGAAGGCGCCCTATTACAAGCCGCTCGGCTACCCCGACGGTGTCTACCGCGTCGGACCGCTGGCGCGCTTGAATGTCGCGGAGCGCTGCGGCACGCCCGAGGCCGACGCCGAGTTCGCCGAGTTCCATCAACGCTACGGTCGCGCGGTCTCGAGCGCCTTTCACTACCACTATGCCCGCCTGATCGAGGCGCTCTACGCGTTGGAGCGGATGGAGGCGCTGCTCGCCGATCCGGCCATCTTGGATAAGCACGTGCGCGCCCACGCGGGCGTGAACGCGCTGGAGGGCGTGGGCATCGCCGAAGCCCCCCGCGGCGTGCTGATTCATCACTATAAAGTGGATGAAAAAGGCGCCATCCGGTGGGCCAATCTGATTGTCGCCACCGGCCACAACAATCTGGCCATGAACCGCAGTGTGCGCCAGGTGAGCGAGCATTTCATCGACGGCAACCACCTGCAGGAAGGCATGCTCAACCGCGTCTCTGCCGTGGTGCGCGCCTACGATCCCTGCCTGAGCTGTTCCACGCACGCCGCCGGACTGCCCGACATCTACATCCGCCTGCTGGCGCCAGATGGCAGGCTGTTGGATGAGCTGAGGCAATGAATACCGACAGGCTGAAGCCTGTCCCACCCGTCGGACCCTTTGTCGCCACCCAAGTCGGCGCGAGCGCTATCGCCTGCAGCTCTACGGCCGCGCGCCCGAGGCTGTTCTGATCGGAATCGCCTCTCGCCAGCCGCAAAGCGCGCTTCCCGCGAAGCCCTTCGCGCCATCCGCGGATTTGAAGCGGCCCTTCCCCCCCTAGAAAGGTGGTACACTGAGTCTGTCAGTGAGATTTTGGCATCTTCGCATTAGTCCGGTCCGCCGCCCTCGTCCGATCCTGCCCGATTCCAACAACGCAAGTTAACAAAGGAAAAAGAAATGAAAAATATTTTCGTAGGCAACCTCAACTTCGGGGCTACCGAAGCTGCGGTTCGATCTCTATTTGAAGCGTATGGCGCCGTCGAGCGCGTCAACATCGTTACCGACCGGGACACCGGCCAGGCCAGAGGATTCGGATTTGTCGAAATGACCACCAACGCGGAAGCGGATCGCGCCATCGCGGAGTTGAATGGCAGGGAACTCGACGGCAGGGCGCTGAACGTCAACGAAGCCCGTCCCAAAACGGATCGTGGATTTTCCGGTGGCGGCGGTGGCGGCGGCGGTCGGGGCCGGGGCCGCAGCGGCGGCGGCGGTCGCTACTAATCGCTTATACCAGACTCGGAGGGGCTGCGTCGGCAGGCGCGCCGCCCCTCTATCGCTCGCGCCCGTTTCTCCAGTAACTTGTCTGTAAGGCGGGACATACTCGCAGCTACCGGAGATTAACATACTAAGATCTTTTGTAAGACGTTCCATGCGCCTCATACCGGCACGGAGGCGCAGCTTGACAAGCAAAATCGGGTTAATGTACAATGGTAAGCGTCTGAGCGCTTTGCCCACTCGCGGGTCATCTGAACTAAGTCAGGCGATCTGATTCCGACTTCTTAGGCTACTCGACAACCGGGAGGTTGCTATGTTTGATGCGCGCCGGAAGTCAACGGGAGTCAACCATACAACGAAGGTAACTTTCCTCATCGCCGCCTTCATTTTCAGTACCGCGGTATTGGTCGTCTCACGCTCGCGATCTCCCCAGTCTATAGGCACCGTCGAATGACAGTCATCACCGTGAAACTTACCCCAGAGGAACTCGATCTATTAACTGCCCTGGCATCGGATCAGCTATTCCGCAGACAGTATATCGATCCCCGCTTGCCCGGCTACAAATCCAACCCCGCCGAGGTGAGGGCCGGGAAGGAACTGGTGGAACGCCTGCGGCAAATGTCGGATCGCGCCAAGGGCGCGCCGGTTTCGAAAAGGAATGGGGCCAGCGCGTGAGGCGCCCTTCGATGGCCGCAGCAGCCGCACGAAGGACACCGGATGCCCTTTGAGCATCTGATTCCGCGGCCGTTCGTTCCAGGGTCGATCCAGACGTATGCACCTATGGCGTCGGGGGTCTATGGAATATCGAATGCGCTCAAATGGCTCTACATCGGCCAAACCGACGACATCCGCGGCGCCCTCCTCACGCACTTCGGCGAAGATGAATCCCCGCTGATGATGAGCAAACCCGCTGGATTTGTGTTCGAGGTTTGCGACCGGTCGCGGCGGACGGCCCGCCAGGATCGCCTGGTTCACGAGTACGGACCCACTTGCAACAGTCACCCGCCGAGGCGCGCATGACGCCCGCCATGAGTCCGGTTAAGGAATCGAAGCTAGTCTCTGGAAGGAGCGCAAAGATGCAATTCGTTCTCACGGGCTTCACGCAGGATTTGGGATGCCGGGTCTTCGCCTTCGAAGGCATCGCCGTGGATCGCATGCGCACGCCATTTACGGTCAGGGCCGATCTCGCTCTGATACGGAGATACGGCATCCAGATCCAGGAACTGCCCCTGTTGTGCCGGAGCGTACTGGAGCGGCGCGACGAAGCCAGCGAGGCGCAAGCCTTCACCTTTACCGAGGAGGAGATGCGTACCTGCGCGACCGCGCGTGCCGCGGCTAAAGACGAGGCTGCCCACCGGAGAAGACCGCCGCGCCGGCCATCCCCTGAGGGACTGGGAGCGGCCTGGCGAGTTCCGCAACCGTAGGCGCTAGCGCGATTGAGGTGGCAAGTGTTCTCGCCGCAATGCCCCCGTTGCCGGTCCGTGCATTTCAGAGGAGTAGGCGTCCGCAACGCCTTGGAGCACGCTCTTCGCTGGATTCTCTTACCCTATCGGTGCGCTCTCTGCGGCCACCATTTCTTCCTGGTTCGGTGGCGCGCTCCCGCCGGTGGGACGGTCTGAGCGCGTGGAATGCCTGCCCGCGAAGAATGCGGGCGCAAACTTGGGGATACTTGGTGGTTGCGCCCGCCAGGTGTAACGGAGTTACTAATACAGACGCATCGGCCGGCAAAATGGTTAGCGTTTAATTGTGAAAATCCCGCTCGCCCGCAAAAATCCCACTCGCCCGCAGCATCCTAAAATGAAATTCTGGCCCCGGCCACGTCCATGACCCAATCGTACCTGGGATTTCGCCTTATTCTGGTTGCGCTGCTCATCGGCCTGAACGGCTTCTTCGCCGCCGCGGAAGTGGCGTTGCTCACCGTACGCAGCTCGCGCTTGCGGCAGCTTGCCGAAGAAGGCCAGTCCGGCGCGCAGGCGGCGCTCAGCCTGCTTGCCAATCCGGCACGGCTGCTTTCCGTCACCCAGGTTGGCGTCACCCTCAGCAGCCTTGGCCTCGGATGGGCCGGCGAAGAAACGCTGTTCCGCATCATCCAGTCGTTCTTCCATCCCGATTGGGGACCCACGGCTTCCAGCATCGTCCACGGCGCCAGCCTCCTGTTGGCGTTTCTGGCCATCAGCTACCTGCACGTAGTCGTCGGCGAGGTGGTGCCGAAGAATCTGGCCATCGCCACCTCCGACCGCCTGGCGGTCACCATGGCGCCCGCGCTGCTGATCTTCTACCGCATCTCCATCGCCTTCGTGCTGGTGATCGAGAAATCCAGCGGGGCTATTACCAACATGCTGCGCATCGGCGGCCATCACCGCTCTGGCGGCCATTCGGCGGAGGAGTTGAAGCTCATCGTCACCTCCAGCCGCGGCCTCGGCTACCTGCCCGAGGCGCAGGAGGACATGATCCACCGTGTGCTCGATCTGAGCGAACTCTCCGTACGCGAGATCATGGTGCCGCGCAACGATATCGTCTCGGTTTCCGTGGAAGCCACGCTCGATGAGGTCCTGCACGCCATGATCGAACACCAGCACTCGCGCCTCCCGGTCTACGAGGATAAGCCCGAACAGATCGTCGGGCTGCTGCACTACAAGGACTTGCTCCCGGTATGGGAGGAGCGCCGCGAAGCCATACGCGTGGGCCGTCCCAGCCGGGCGTTTCGCATCCCGCGTCTGCTGCGTAAGCACCTGGTGGTCCCTGAAACCAAGCCCGTCGGCCAGATGCTGGCCGAATTCCAGCAGGGCCGTTCCCACATGGCCATGGTGGTGGACGAGTTTGGCACCATCGCCGGACTCCTCACCGTGGAAGACGTGCTGGAGCAGATCGTCGGGCCCATCCAGGATGAATACGACGAAAAGAGCCAGGCGCATACCGGCGGGCCGGCCGGCGCGGAACCGAGCGAAGTGTCGCTCGACGGCGCCACTCGCATTCGCGACCTCGAAACCGAGTACGGCATCGACATTCCAGCCGAAGCCGGATTCGAGACGCTCGCCGGATTCCTGCTCTACCGCCTCGGCTACATCCCGCATGCCGGCGAATACGTGGATTACGGCGGACGGCGCTACACCGTCCTTGAGATGGAGCGCAATCGCATCGCCCGCGTGCGCATCGAACGTGCCGCGCCGCCGCCCGCATAGGTGCTGTGGCGCACCGTCGAAAACATCCCGTCGGTGGAGGGCGGGCAATCCTGCCCGCAGCTGCCTTTCAGGCGGCCCGAGCCGGCTAGAAAGCCAGCTGCGGCCAGGATTGGCCGCCCCACAACTGGTTTTCATCGGCACGCATAACCCCGCGCGCCAAGTTAGAATGCCTACAGGCCATCATGCTCGGCATTGACGCGCGCGCCGCGCGCTACACCTGGACCGCCGCTCTCGTGCTCCTCCTCTTCTGCCTCGTCTACCTGATGCGCACCACCGTGTTTGTGTTCATCGTCGCGCTGCTGTTCGGATACCTGCTCGCGCCGCTGGTCAACGTCATCGACCGCTTCCTGCCCGGCAAACGCACGCGCACCCCCGCGCTGGCCATCGCTTACCTGATCTTCCTCGCCGTACTCTTCGTCGGCATCACCCAGATTGGCTCCCGCGTCGTCGAACAGGCCAATGCACTGGCCAGATCCATGCCCGCCATGCTCGCCAGGTTTGAGCAGCCCAGCGACTCCCTTCCCGCCAGCGTGAACGCCTTCAAAGCCCAAATCGTGCAGAAGGCGCAAGAGCAGCTCGACAGGAGTTCCGGCGATATCATCTCCTCTCTGCCGCGCGCCGGCGCCAGGATACTCAGCGTGGCCGGCAACCTTGCCTATGTGGTGATCGTCCCCATCCTCGGCTTCTTCTTCTTGAAGGATGGCCGCGAGATGCGCAGGCGCTTCCTGGAGATGATCGACGACGACCGGCGGCGCGCCCTGATGGACGATCTGCTGGCCGACGTCAACCTCCTGTTGGCCCACTATATGCGCGCCCTCCTGATCCTGTCGCTGGCCACCTTCACGTCCTACTCCATCTTTTTCGGCATTCTGGGAGTACGCTTCGCCATCCTGCTCGCCGCGCTGGCGGGAATGCTTGAATTCATCCCCACCATCGGAACCGTCTCGGCCGCCGCCATCGTCGTGATCGTTACCGCGGTGAGCGGCGGGCCGTTTCTGGGCGCGCTCATATTTGTGGTCGTCTACCGCCTCTTCCAGGACTACCTCTTGTCTCCGCTGTTGATGCGCGCCGGCGTGCAATTGGATCCGCTGTTCGTGCTATTCGGCGTTTTCGCGGGCGCCGAGCTCGCCGGCGTTCCGGGCGCGTTCCTCTCTGTGCCGGTGCTGGCTTTCATCCGTATCATCTACCGGCGCATCCGCCAGCAGCGCCTGGCCGCGGGACAGGTCCACGCTGTGCCCGACGCACCCGCATGAGGGTCCTGGCCGGATTCGCCCTGCTCGCCTGCCCCGTATTCGCGCACGTCATGAGCATGAGTTCCGGCGACCTGACCATCCGCGGGACGCTAGCGCACTATGAGTTCCGGCTGCCTCTGTACGAAATGCCGCATGTCGCGGATCCCGCGCA
>JBEKPZ010000015.1:0-44198 GCA_049520215.1 Bryobacteraceae bacterium
GAGTCGAGCGATCCGCGGTCGTGGATCGAGCCGGTTCCCAGAGCGCCGCTCGGGTTCCGCACGAAGGGGCAGAGCCGCGATATTTCCATGCTGCCGCTGAACCGGATTGTCGATCAGCGGTATGGAGTTTATTGGCGCGTGACGCCGAAGCAGGGGTAGCGCGCGTGCAGAGGGGCTTTTACCTGGTCACCCGCGATTTGCATTTGTACGCGGGCCTGTTCATCAGTCCTTTTGTGGTCGTGTTCGCCGTGAGCGTGTTCGTTCTGGTTCACCCGCCGGGTTCCCTGCCCCCGGCTCCGGCAGCGCGCGCGGCAGGCCCCGTACAGAATCTGGAAATCCCAGCGGGCCTGGAGAATCTCTCCGGGCGCGCGCGTATCGATGCCGTTCGCCCCCTCCTCGATCGGGCCGGCGTTCACGGTGAAATCGGGTTCGTCCGGTACATTCCGAAGGAACACCGGCTCAGTATCCCAGTCGGCGTGCCGGGACGGGAGACCACCTTCGATCTCGACCTCAATCGACGAAGCGCGACGATTAGCCGCCGGGAGACCGGCATCTGGGACGCGTTGGTCCAGTTGCACAAATCGCCGGGTCCGCACCTGGCTGAGATTCGCATGAACTGGATTGCGATGCGCGCCTGGCGCTGGCTGGCCGATGCCACCGTATTCCTGCTGCTTTTCATATCTGTGAGCGGGATCTATCTATGGACGGTCTTGCGGCTCGAAAGACGCGCAGGTATGGCGATGCTGGCGGCCGGCGCGGTCTCTTTCTTTGGGATGGTTTATGCCCTCGTCGCCGGATGACTACTTGCGCCGCGTGCTGGATATTTTCGAAATCTGGAATCGCCGGCTGCATTTCTACATCGGCCTTTACCTGCTATTCTTCTTGTGGTTGTTCGCGTTCACCGGACTGCTCTTGAATCACCCTGGGTGGTCTTTCGCCGAGTTCTGGCCAACCAGGAAGCAGACGGTTTTCGAGCGGGAGATCAAGCCGCCTCCCGTGGGTCCCGATCTGGCGCAGGCAGAGAATATCCTGAAGCAATTGGGGTTGAGCGGCGAAATTGAATGGACCTCCGCGGGAGCCGATGCGCGCCGGTTGGACTTTCGAGCCAGCCGGCCCGGCCATATTTTCGAGATCAAGACAGATTTCGACCGCGAGCGCGCAACCGTGCAGCGCATCGACCTCAACGCCTGGGGCGTGATGCACATCTTGCACACGTTCACCGGCGTGCGCGCAGGCGATTCGCGCAACCAGCGGGACTGGATACTGACGAGCATTTGGGCGTTTACCATGGATGCCGTCGGAATCGGCCTGATGATTATGGTGCTTGGAAGTTATTACATGTGGTGGCGCCTGCCCCGAAAGCGGGCATGGGGGCTGCTTGCGTTGATCTCGGGCTGGGCGGTGTGTCTGGTATTCGTTGTCGGGCTACGATTGCTGGTATGAGCGGCCTGGGAGGCCGCTGCAGGCTGAGAGCCTGCCCCACTTACTTCACCTTTTTCGCCTTCTGATCCATGCCGTTCTGGTGGAGGATCAGACCGTCCTTCAGGAATGTGATCTGGGCATCCACAACTTTGAGGAAGAACTCCGATTCCGACTCCGCGAATACCTCGAAACGCGGCTGGCCAGTGGCCTGAACGAACAGCCGCGATGCTTCGCGCGTCACCGCGATCTTGAAGGCGGGCGTCAGCTCGTATTCGCCCACATATCGTTCCAGCACGGCCGCATCGACCAGCACTTCTTTGTGTTCGCGGACGGTGGCGACCGGATAGCGGCTTTCCAGGATATGCCTGCCCAAGTCGTCGTTATCCATGAACGTGTTGCAGAGCACCACCACGCCTTCGTTCTTGGCCGGATTGAATCCCACGAAGGAACGGTAACCGGCAGTGCCGCCGTTGTGCCACCAGATCCGCGTATCGAACTTGGTGAGAACATGCCACGCCATGCCGATCTCCATATCCTCGGCGCCTATGGCCTTCGTCGCGGACCGCATGCGGCGCATGGCAAACTTGAGGGGCGTATCGGTCAGTTCCAGGTTGGCCGCCACGAACTTCAGCATGTCGTTCACCGTGGAGCGCACCGCGCCGGCGCCCGCTAGCGCATCGAGATCCCAGTTCTTGGCCGGCTTGAGCGACGCGTCGTATCCGGGCGCGAGACGTTTCTTCTGCGCCTCGGAGAGCGTGATGGAGGTGCTGCGCATCCCCAATGGATCGAATATCCGCCGCCGCAGCAACTCTTCGTAGCTCATGCCCGCTTTGAGAGCCAACGCGTGCCCCAACAAACCGACGGCCAGGTTGGAATACTCGTACTTCTCACCGGGATCACGGGTGAGCGTGTAGCGCGAAAGAAAGTCGTATAGCTTCGCGGCATCGTAATCGGCGTAGGGGTTGGCCGGATCGGCGGGCTTCAGGTTGTCCGGCAGACGCGGCAGTCCGGAGACCTGCATGGAGAGATCCAGCAGCGTGATCTGGCGTCCGTTGCGGCTGGGCACTTTCACCGTGGCGGGGAGAAACTTCGCGACCGGATCGTCCGGCTTCACTTCGCCTTTCTCAATCATGTCGGCGAGGATCAGCGAGGTAAAGACCTTGGTGACCGAGCCGATCTCGTAAACCGTATCGCCATCCGGCGGTTGTGCCCCGTCGAGCGAGACTTTGCCGCTGGCGATTACCTGGCGGCCTTTTTCGTCGATGACGCCGGTTACAATGCCAACGGCCTTGCCGCTTTCCACGCGATTGACCATAATGGAGCGGATTTCGGCGATATCCGCTGCGCGGAGACTCATCGTGGACATCAATGCTATCCAGATCCAGCGAGGGTTCATCTCAGGTACTTCTCCCGCAACACCCGCCGGTGATGCAACTCATGACCGGCGACGATATAAGCGACGGCGCGCACCGAGACTTCGTTGCCACTGGCGACGCCGCGCCGCATCCAGGCCTCCGCGCTCAACTGGCGGAAGAACCACAGGCTGGCGCGGCGGACGCATACGAATTCCTCGATGAGGTCCGCGAGCCGGTAATCCGCGAAGTTGCCTGCGCGCACGTAATCGTCCTGTTCGAAGGATGCCAGCGGCGTGCGGTCGTTGCGCGCAAAGCGCAGGGCGCGGTAGGAGAAGACCCGCTCGGCGTCGATGACGTGCCCCAGTATTTCCTTGACGCTCCACTTGTCGGGAGCGTAGCGGTAATCGCCTTGTTCCTCGCTCAGCGTGGATAGCAGCGCCAGCGTTTCGCGCGGCTGGTCTTCGAGCGCGGCCACCACGTCGTTGCCGCCGACCAGCGTAATGTACCGGCCATAATACGGGGCGTACTCGGAGGGGTCGGGAGCGGCGATGGCTTGGGCAGTTGCTTGCATATCGCCAGTATCGCAGATCACTGGACGGGCAGCGTTACCGGCCCAGCTTGCTCGCCCCAAAGACCAGAGCCAGAAAAATCGCGACATCCGTGAAAACGTGGAACATCCACAAATGGCGGAAAGTTTCGGCGCCGTCCGCCAACGACGCTACGCAGAATTCGCCAGCCCCGGCCAGAGCTACGGCCAGCGTAGTCCATAACAGGGCGCTGCGAAATCGCGATTTCTCGTAGATTGCCAGCCAGGGCGCGGAAAGAATCGCCAGCGCGTACCAAACCGCGATATGTTCAGGCCATAACTGGAAGAGCCAGATGCGCAAGGAACTCCATGTGCCGAACCGGTTGGTTTGCGCGCCGGGTGGCCGCCCGTAACTCTTGGGGAAGTTCCCGTACACACGGCGCAGGGGGGCTTCCAATCGCAAGTCAGATCGCAATATCCGGATGGCTCTGGCGGGATGCCGCAGGTAGAACAGTGCCACCTTCGAGTAACTGGTGCGCGTATAAAACCGGTTGCGGTACGCTTCCTCTAACATCGGGTTGCCCGGCAGGTAAACGTGCATACCCGCGTAGCGAGCATCGCTTTCATCGAGGCCCAACTCGCGCAGGTCTTGCGCCCGCGTTGTGGAGGTGCGTGCGATCTTGAGAAAGATCAGGTTGAATCTCGATTGCGCCGTATACCAGCCCGGCGTGCGGCCGATCGTCCAGATCATGCCCGCGGCTAAAGACACTGTCACCAGTCCCGCCACGAGCCGGCCGCGCGGGTTGCGCGAGCGCCAGCCAAACCAGATGGCCGCAGCCAGCGGAATCGCGCCATAGAGCGCATGCTGCGCCTTCGATGTGACGAAGAACAAAGCCGCCAGCCCGAAGAGACCGAGGAGGGGCAAACTGATGCTCTGGCTTCGCGCCAAGAGGACGGCCAGGAAGATGGCGGCTAGACCGCCCAGCATCGCGGGCACATCCGAATAGAAGGTGTTGAGATAGGCTACGAATCCCACGTCGGCGAAGATCCACAATGCGGCCAGCGCCATGGCCGTCCGGGCGAGTAAGTTCAGTGGCCTTAACAACAGGAGCAGCAGATAGTAGACGCCGATAAAGATCAGTGCATGCAGCGCGCCGAGCCAGCGGATGTCAAAGTGCGTCTTGTCTCCGAGGACAAGCTCCAGCGACGAAGCCAGCCACGCTGGCACAATCTCAGAGGAGGGGATATGCGGGTTGTAGCAGGAAGCCGGTCCGCGCACATAGACGGGCTCAAAGTAGACAAATTTCTCGGTCTCATGATCCGCGCCCTCCAGACACAATGGACCGGCCACCTTCGGAAAGTCGCCGTTGTTGGCCATGCCGATGAATCCAGGCAGGAGCAGTTGCCAGGTCAGGATAGCGGCACAGAGCAGCAGGAAGATCCCTTCCAGCCAGGCGGACGGCGCGCGGTCGTGGCGTTTGGGGAGACCCAAAGCGCAGTATCGCAGATCGCCGTACTCGCCATGTTAGGGCAAGAAGGGATCGCGTGCGCACGCCGTGCTGAAAGAGAATGGCGGCGAGTTGGGCGTCCGGCACCAGGTTCCCGCGAATCACCTGGTGCGCGGTGACGCGCCGGTAAGCAGACGATCGTTGTTTGTCGTCTGCGAACCGTGCTCGAACTCGGCAGGCCACGAAGAACGATGGCCTGCCCCACAGCTGATCACCGGCTGCACACTGCGCCAAAAAGCGGTTGGCCGCGCGGAATTGTTCGCCGGACCGGTCCCAAGGGTAGAGAAGAATGTTTACGCCGAGGGAGTAGCTCGTCGCCCGCCGGCATCCAGGACAGCGTACACTGCATCCTTATCGGCCAAGTCCACCCGTGCGTTCATGGGGCGCGAGACCCAGCGGAATGGCGGCCGCGCGCGGGACGTGCGACGGCGAGCCAGCGCGTCGGCCAGCAACTCGGATACGACCGCTCCCAGGGAGCGGCCTTCACTCTCGCGGATAGCTTTCACCGCCCGCAGAATGCGACCGTCAATATCCAGGGTCGTTCGCATTATGTCTGATGATACCGCTGCCTCAACCGCCGCGCTATGCTGAAGGCTGCCATGCCCTCGATCACTCGCCGCACCTTCATCGCAAGCTGTGCCGCCCTCTCTGCCGCGCCCCAAGCGCGACCGGCCGCCGCGCCGGACATCCACTTTCCTGCCGCGCCGCGCGACAGGCTGGCGGTAGCGTCCTACCCCTTCCGCAATTTCATGGACCGGCCCGGCCACGCCGGTCTCAAGCTGACGGAATTCGCCGCCATGGTGGCGGAGAAGTTCGGCATCCACAACATCGAGCCGCTCAGCGAGCATTTTCCTTCCACCGAGCCCGCGTATCTCGACGAACTGCGGCGCGCGGTGGAGCAGGCGCATGCGCACATCGTGAACATCCCCACCAGCGTGGGCGCAAGTTTATACGATACCGATCCCGTCCGGCGCGACAAAGCCATTGCGGGCAGCCGGAAATGGGTGGACGTGGCCGTGGCGGTGGGATCGCCCAGCATTCGCGTCCACATCCAGGGAGCGCGGGGCGTCGCGCCCGACGTGGGGCGCGCGTCGGAAAGCCTGCGGCAGGTCGCCGAGTACGGGGCAGCGAAGAACGTCATGATCAACCTGGAGAACGACGATCTGGTTAGCGAGGACGCCTTCTTCCTGGTGAAAGTGATCGACGCGGTGGCGAGCCCGTGGCTGCGCGGTCTGCCGGATTTCGGCAACTCCATGATGAAAGGCGACGAAGATTTCAATTACAGGGCCGTCGAGGCCATGTTCCGCCACGCATACAATATCTCGCACGTGAAGGATAGCGAGGTCGACAACGGCAAGGTTTTCCGCGTGAGTATGGCGAAGACCTTCGGCATCGCCAAGGCAGCCGGATATCGCGGGTATTTTTCCATGGAGTTTGAAGGCCAGGGCGAGCCGTACGAGGGCACCCGGAAGCTGCTGGACGAGAGCTTGAAAGATTTGTAGGACCGGTTCCAGAGCAGCCGGGTAGACGGTATTCTGAGGAGAAGTTGCCGGGGCCGCATGGACAAGACCATCCGCAAGTGCACCAGGCTTGACGAAATGAAGGCCGACGAATACCGGTACTGGCAGAGCCAGCCTGTGCATGAGCTGATGGACGCCGTTGAGGAAGTGATCCGCACCGCCTACGAACTCAAGGGCTGGGAGATGGAGCCGGATGTTCCAAGACAACAAAGACCTTTTGTCTGCCTTCCATGCCCGTGGCGTTAGGGCGATTCGCCCGGCTTTGCTGCTGCCAGACGATAACATAACTTTATCGTCTAATAAAAGTTGTGCAGTGACACCCCCCGGTTTACGTTCACAAGCCCTCCTTCACCATTTCCTTCTGGGCCCTCAGCACGGCGCGTATGTCTTTGTAGGCGGACGGCGCCTCATCACGGAGGCCATCCATCTTGCGGGAGTCGTACCAAATTCCCTCCATCTGCTGGCGGAGGGCCCGCTCGGTCACTTGCCGTCGAGCCGCGGTCCGGCTCAGCACCCGGCCTGCGCCGTGGGCGCTCGAACACAAAGCCTCTTCGCAGCCCCGCCCCTCAACGTGGAAGCTGAGAGCGCCCATCGAGCCTGGGAGGACCCCACTCTGGCCAAGTTGAGCCGACATCGCACCCTTCCGATGAACCCAAAGATTGTGCCCGCCGTGCTGTTCGAGCGACACGCGATTGTGGTCGGTGGTTATGACCGTGTCCCAATCGACATGCGCTCCCAGCTTCCTGTCTAATACCCGGCCAACCTCTTCGGCGATTGCCCTCCGCGATGCATCCGCGAAACGTCGGGCGCAGGACGCGTCGTGAAGATATTCCAAACCCGCGTCGGATGTCCCATCAAGCGCGCGATGCCGGTTGTCTACACATTGCGCACGCGACAAGTGATGATCTCGGATCGCTTGCCCGAGCGCCCTGGACCCACTATGCACCATTAACCAGAGCCGGTCGATCTCGTCCGCCTGAATTTCCACGAAATGGTTGCCGCTTCCTAGTGTCGCGAACTCAGTCTCGCCCTCCTTTCGACGGACAGAATCCAGGACTGGATGGCTGAGTCTATCGTTTGCCACGCCCACCGGCTGAGGAATGATCATGCGTCGATTTCGCCTGCGGGCAGGCACAGCATGGCCAAGTTCAGCCAGGACCTGGCCGGCGGCCTTGGGAGCATCCAAGGAAGTTGAGTCAAGATCGAGGGCAACGGCAAGCATGCCACATCCAATGTCGCCTCCCACCGCCTGAGGATAGATCAGGTGCGACGTGGCGACAACAACACCAATGCAAACGTCGGCGGCGAGATGCACGTCGGGCATTACGGCGATCTGTTGTACATCTGGGGCGCGACGGAGGCGCTCTAGCGCCTCCGAAACCTCATGCCCCATCGGTGCCGCGAGCCAGGTCCGAACGGGGGCCATTGACATTTCACTCATTGCATCCCCCCTCCTGATAAGCCGGAACAAAACACAACTCCGGCGCCCGCTTCCGACTGATTGCCGAGGCTACCTCGGAGCGGAGTCCCGGAGCCTCGCGCCCGAGTGCAGCCATCGCATCGACGACAGACAGGCCCGCTGGGATAACCACGCGCACCAGGAGGTGCCCACAATCCAGGGCCGGAAGAACCTCCTCGATGAAAAGATCGTCGATGCCATCACCAACGTTGCGTTCCGCGAACGCGAGGTTCAGCGCCCGCTGCACCTGCCGACAGAACTGCTGTGCCTTCCTTTCGGCTTGACGGTCAGAAGACGAGTGGCTTGACTTGTCCTCGTATAGAGCTTCAGCGAATTCTGGATCTATAAACTGTGAGCCTTTACGGCCACGACTATGCTGTCTCAAAATGTTCCCCTATTGCACGCACACCGGTCCTCTAGGCACAGAAAGTGCGCAGAGGACTATCCATTGGTTTTGTTTGAGACGATGGGCGAAAGCCCGACGAACTGCCGACTTAAATTAAGCGGCGGCCAGCAGGCTAAACGGCATCGTACGGTGTGCAATAGGGGACATGGTAATTTCTCCCTCTGTGACGAGGTTCGGGAGCAACGGAACGCTCTTCGAGCATCCGCGCCTTGACTACGATTATGAACGAAGTGTCGGCGCGATGCAACTCCAGCGGCGTGAGCCGGCCCGCGCCGCCCGCAGGCTGAAGCCTGTCCTACACAGGCTAAAGCCTGTGCTACCCTTTCAACTCCGCCACGATCTCGGCGGCCACCGCGCGGGCCTTCTCCAGCGCGCCCGGCTCGAAGCTGATGGCGCCCACGCGGGCATGTCCGCCGCCGCCGTAGCGTTCGCAGATGCTGGCCAGATTGTGCTTGGGCACCTCGGGCGCCCAGGGGTTCGATCCCACCGAAATCTTCGTGCGAAAGCTGGAAGGGCTTACCGACACCGTGTAGGTGCAATTCGGGAACAGGTAATAGGGGATGAACTTGTTGTAGCCTTCCAGGTCGTAGCCCGTGAGATCGAAGAACACCACGCCGTCGTCCTCGGTGGCGCGCCCGCCGATCATGCCCATCGAATCGAGGTGCCGCTGGTACAACGGCTCGAACAGCGCCTGGATCTCCGGCTCCGCGGCGATGTCCTCCAGCTTGCGGTGCTGCATCCAGCCGATGATCTTGTGGATCATCGCGGACCCTTTCGCACCCTCGATCACCAGCGTGAGCTTCATGGCCGGCGCGCCCAGTTCCACGGCGGTCTTGGCGTCGGGATATTGCGCGCCATCGATGATGTTGGCCCATTCGACGAGCTGATCCAGATCGGGGGCGGCGAAACCGAAGCGCTCCCTGGCGGTGGCGTAGATATACGAGGTACACGACTTGTACGTGGGGTCGTAGAGCTTGCGGCCGCTGTGGTCCTGGCGGTAGTTCTCGGCGTCTTCCGGGGTGAGGAAGGCGCTCTGATGGTGGTCGAACCACCAGGTCAGGCGCGGATCGCTCGAGTATTTGAAATCCACGATGGCGTTGACGTCGCCATCGAAAAGGCTGGGCTCAAACAGTTGGGATGCCTTGTGGGCCATCCCGGTGTAGACATATTCCGCTTCAGGGTAAAAAACGCCCTGCATGAAACGGGTGAAATATGCGGCGGAAGCAGCGCCGTCGAAGCAATGGTCGTGATAGAGAACGCGTACCCGCATGAACTTGTAGGAAACGTACCAGCTTGCCTGAATGGGCAGACAAATGCAAGTGCGTAGATTAATTAATAGAGTAGCGCGTTGAAGAACAGTTTAAACGTTTGGTAGCTTTGCGCGCGATATTGGGGCCGCATTCCGAACAGAATGATGTGGCCGGAGCCCAGCCGGGCATCCACCAGGGCGGCCTTGCCAGCCAGGTATTTCTCGCCCAGCAGCCAGCCCGAAGCGAGCAGATTCGCATCCGGATAGCGCACCGGGGCGGTTTCCTGCGCGTTCCCCTGGATGTCCCAAGCGGGGCTCAGTTCGGACCAGATGGCCAGATCATCGGGCAAGCCCGCCGCCAGAGGATGGTGCGTATCGAGGCGCGCGTTCAGCAGCGAGCCGGGCGAATAGTATTCGGTATTGGAAACGCCGTGCACCACGTTGCGGGCCGCCACGCCAAGGTGGCTCGTGGCATATTCGGAGGCGCGGTTCAGGAAGATCAGGGTACCGCCCGCGGAGGCGAATTCGCGCAGCGCATCCGCGCCTTTGGTTTCCAAACCGCCCGTGAATTCCGGCGGCATGGTCCCTGGACGGTAGCCGTCTTCCATGGACCCCGGACTCGCATCGGGGAACACGATGACATCGAAATGTTTCCGCAGACCGCCCGCCTGGATTTCCTTGTTCTCGAGCCGGGTGTAGGCGAAGCCGAACGCTTCGAGCAACCAGCGCGTCCAGCCTTCATCGTTATTTGGGATGAAGCTGCGGTACATTCCGATACGCGGCCGCTGGACGTGCTTAAATCCGGCTCCCTCGCTCGCAAGGGCGAAATCGCCGGTAGCGGTATTCCGCCACACGGCGCTTCCCGCAGCCCAAAGTCCATTGACCATCTTCCAGGTTTGGCAGTCGGAAGCATGCAGGCCGCGGGTAAGCGCCGGGACTGCGCCTGGCGAACTGGCAACCGGCGATTCGGCCGCCTCCACCCGCACACCCATTAGCAGCGGGAGCGTATGCGCCGTCACGTCATAGGGGCGCTGCGGCGGTCCGCCTGGATAGAGCCGCATGTCGGGATAATGCTGCCGCTCGAGCAGCGCCTTGGCCCAGCCGCTGTAAGGCTGCGCCATTCGGATGACGTTATCCCCTTTGCCATTATGCTCGATCTCCACCTGGCCGAACGCCAGCGTCTCCAATAGCTTTCGGGTAGCGCCCGGATCGCGCTGCTCGGCTGGAATCACGAACCCCCACGGCGATTTGCGCGCCACCTGCCGCTGTCCGATCTTATAGAAATTCCGCAGCAGCTCTTCGCGATGCAAGGCCGCCTGGTAGAGGCACGACTCCATGGCGATCAGTTGGTCGTCCACGATGTCGCGCAAGCGCCAGACGCCGCCCGGCCACGGTTCCAGGAAATTCCAGCTTCGTTCGCGCGCGTTGTAGCCCAGCGCATCGCGTTCGAGCTGGCCGGGTTCCACCGTGATGGGGCTGGCCAGTTTGGCGCTGGCCGATTCGGTGAGGATGCGCATGCCGCCGTGGAACGCCTGGTAGTGCCGCGACGGCGTCCAGAAATCGTACATGGCGTGGATGGCGACGCCCTGCTGCCCGGCGGCGGTCAGGTCCGACGCCATGGCCGTTCCGATCATGTTGGATTCCTGCATCAGGATGGCGTCGATATTGGGTTCGATGGGGTCCAGCCACGGCGGCACGAAGATGCGCGCCGCGTTGGAACCCATCTGGTGTACGTCGTAGACGATCTGCGGATGCCAGACGTTGTGCAACTTGGCGACGGTCAGTTGCGTTTCCTTCTGTGTGAACATGTACCAGTCGCGATTGTTGTCGTGGCCGACGTATTTCTGGTAAAGCTCGGGCGGACCTGTGCCCTCGAAGGGCGTGCCAAGGGTGCGTCGGTACCAGCGCGTTACGATGTCGACGCCATCCGGATTGAGCGACGGCACCAGCAGGAAGATCGTGTCTTGCAGAATGGCGCGGACGCGGGGCGTGTCTTGGGTGAGCAGGCGATAGGCGAACTCGACGGCGGCTTGGGTGGATGCTAGTTCCGTGGCATGAATCGAACAGGTGATCAGGACGACGGTCTTGCCTTCGGCGATCAGGTTTTGGGCTTCGGCTTCCGAAGTCAGGCGGGGATCGGCCAGGCGGCGCTGGATTTCGCGGTAGCGGTCCAGGCCCCGCAGCGTCTCTGGCGAGGCGATGGTGGCGGCGATGAACGGCCGGCCTTCGGTGCTCTTGCCCAGCTCATCCACGCGGATGCGGTCGGAATTGGTTTGGATCGTCTGAAAATAGGAGACCACCTTGTCCCACTCGAGGACCAGGTGGTCCGCGCCCATGCGCTGGCCGAAATAGCTTTCTGGGGAGGGAACGGCTGCCAGCGCCAGGCAACCACTCGCCAGCCACCAGCCACCGGCCACCAGCCACGACGCGGGACGCGTGGTCACGGCAAGGCCTCCAGCATGCGCCCGATATCGTCGGGACTGATATAGAAGTGCGGCGACACCCGCACCCAACCCTGCCGCGGGGCAGCCGTCACGCCGGCAGCACTTAGCTTCTGCATGATGGACGAGGCCTCCAGGCCCGCCTTGCGGAAGCTGACGATGCCCGCCCCGTTGGCCGGCGTCCGCTGGCTGAGCACCTCATACCCTTTGGCTTGAACTCCCTCGGCGACCAGATCGCCCAGCCGCTGGACCGCCGGAGCCACGGCTTCGACGCCGACCTCCAGCAGCAACTCGATCGACGCGCGCAACCCATAGCAGCCAATGGTGTTGAGCGTGCCGCATTCATAGCGGCCGGCGTCCTGCCTCAGGGTCATATCGCGCGAAGCGTAATTTGCATAGCCCGCCACGTTGGTCCAGCCGAATTCCACGGGCCGTACGGACTCTTGAAATTCCTGGGAAACGAACAGGATGCCGCAACCCTCCGGCCCCAGCAGCCATTTGTGGCCGTCGGCCGCCAGTGCATCGATGTGCGCCCGCCGCACGTCCACCGGGAACGCGCCCAGCCCTTGGATGGCGTCCACCAGAAAGGCGCACCCATGGCGATGGCAAATCTCCCCGATGGCTTCCAGGTCCACGCGATGCCCGCTCAGATACTGCACGAAGCTGATGGCCAGGAGGCGCGCGCCGCGGCATGCCTGGTCGATACGGTCCAGCGGATCGAGATAGGAGAGCCATTCGACGCGTACACCGGTCTCCTCAAGCCGTTTCCAGGGGTAGTAGTTGGCGGGGAACTCTTCGCGAAAGGCGACCAATTTATCGCCCGCGCGCCAGTCCAGGCCCATGGCGATGGTGGCGATGCCTTCGGAGGTGTTCTTCATCAGCGCGATTTCGCTTCGGGCGGCCCCGATCAACCGCGCCGCCGCCACCCGCAGGCCTTCATAGGTCTCCAGCCACTGCCCGTAGTGCAGACTGCCGTATTCCATGGCATCCGCAGCCATCCAGCGCATGGCTTCCGCCGCGGGCCGGCACAAAGGCGACACGGCGGCATGGTTCAAATAGACCAGGCGCTGGCGGACGGGAAACTCGTCCGCGTACTGGAGCCACAATTCGTCCTGAGATTTTGCAACCGTTTCGAAACCCATTATCATGAATATACGTTATATGCGCTTAAGGAGGCGTGTCATGCGGCTGGGCTGGGCCGGCGCGGTGCTGTTGATTGCATCCCTAACCGTCGCGTTCGGCGATGACAAGAAGAGCGATCCGGACCAGATCGGCAACCGCGACGTGGGGGGCTTCAATTGCTACTCCATCGAAAAAGAGATCGCCATGGGCAAGCAACTGGCCGGAGAGGTCCAGCGCCAGGCGAAGCTGATGGACGACCCGATCATCACCGAGTACGTGAACCGGATGGGCCAGAACCTGGCGCGCAACTCCGACGCCAAGGTGCCGTTCACCTTCCAGGTGATCGACGATCCCGCGCTGAACGCCTTCGCGCTCCCCGGCGGATTCGTCTTCGTCAATACCGGGCTTTTGACGGCCGCGGAAACCGAAGCCGAGATGGCCAGCGCCATGGCGCACGAGATCGCCCACGTGGCCGCCCGCCACATGACCCGCCAGGCTTGCCGCGCGCAGGTTGCCAACATTGCCACGCTTCCCCTGATCTTGCTGGGAGGCTGGGGCGGATATGCCATCCGGCAGGCCGCGGGCGTGGCTATCCCCATGACTTTCCTGTCGTTCTCGCGGGGCTTTGAGGCCGAAGCGGACTACCTGGGCTTGCAGTACCTCTATGCAGCCGGCTACGACCCGACGGCTTCCATCGACATGTTTGAGAAGATGACGTCGCTCGAAAAGCGGAAGCCCGGCGCCATCGCCAAGGTCTTCTCCACCCACCCCATGAACGACGACCGGCTGACGAAGACCCAGGCCGAGATCCAGAAGATCCTGCCGCAGAAGGCGGAATACGTAGTGAATACTTCGGAATACGTGGAAGTGCGCGGACGTCTGCTGGCTATTGAGAACCAGCGCAAGCTGCGCTCCATGGAGAAAGATCCCACCGGGCCGGTACTGCGCCGGTCTCCGGGCAGCGGGGCGCCCGCTGACGATTCTTCAGATGGCGGCCGCCCCACAATCAAACGGCGCGATTTAGTGGAGTAACCCGCCAGCCCCCCTGCACGTATACAGTTCAGCGTCCCAGTACGATCCAGCAGCACAGGTGCGCCCATTTGGGCGTATAGTGAAGTAACAGGAGTTTTGCACTCATGAAGCGCCTCTCAACGATCTCCGTAGCGTGTCTGGCAGTTCTCGCCCTTCTGCCAAGTGGCTCCTTTGCCGAGGACAAGAAGAACGATCCCGACGAAATCGGCAATCGGGACGTGGGCAAAGGCGTCAACTTCTGGTCTCTGGAGAAAGAAATCGCCCTCGGCAAGCAACTCGCGAACGAAGTCGAGCGCCAGGCCAAGATCGTCGACGACCCAATCATCGGCGAATACGTGAACCGGGTCGGTCAGAACCTGGTGCGCAATTCCGACGCCAAAGTTCCGTTCACCATCAAGGTGCTGGATTCCGAAGAGGTGAATGCTTTCGCGCTGCCCGGCGGGTACTTCTTCGTCAACTCTGGCTTGATCCTGAGGGCGGACAGCGAATCCGAACTGGCGGGCGTGATGGCGCACGAAATCGCCCACGTGGCGGCGCGCCACGGCACGCGGCAGGCTACCCGCGGCGAACTGATCAACATCGCAACGATTCCGCTGCTCTTCATGGGCGGCTGGGCCGGCTACGCCGTCCGGCAGGGCGCGAGCTTGGCCATTCCCATGGGCTTCCTGGCCTTCACGCGAGGCATGGAACGCGAAGCGGATTACCTAGGCGTGCAGTACATGTACAAGGCGGGTTACGATCCGACCTCGTTCGTGGACTTCTTCGAGAAGATTCAGACCATGGAAAAGAAGAAGCCCGGCAGCGTCGCCAAGGTGTTTTCGACGCACCCCATGACGGACGATCGCATCGCAGCCTCTCAGCAGGAGATTCAGAAGATTCTGGTGTCCAAGCCCGAGTACGTGGTCAACACCTCGGAGTTCAACGATGTCAAGGCGCGCCTGTACTCGCTGCACAACCACCGCAAACTGGACAAGGGCAAGGACGATCCGAGCCGCCCGACCCTGCGGCGGAGTCCGGGCAGCGGCACGAGCCCGGTGGACGACAGCGACAAGCAACCGGCCGATCAGGACGAACGGCCCACGCTGAAGCGGCGCGACGGCTCCAGTTCAAGCAGCGCGATTTAGGACCAATGCTGTTCACTTAATGCATGTTTCGGGTGGGGCAGGCGATCGTTTTCCGTCGCCTGCCGACGCTCCCGGAAGGCGGCAGACCACAAAGTGCGATGGTCTGCCCCACCAAAGTGACCAGTATTGGATTTAGCATCGCAACCCGCCAGCCCCGCTGTACGTATACAGTGTTGCGATACAGGTACACCCATTTGGGCGTATAGTGAGAGTAAGGGAGTTCCCTCATGAACCGCTTCTCAGCAGTGCTCGTGGCCCTTCTGGCAGCTTTCACCCTGCTGCCAAACTGCTCTTTTGCCGACGACAAGAAGAACGATCCCGACGAAATCGGCAATCGGGACGTGGGCAAAGGCGTCAATTTCTGGTCTCTGGAGAAAGAGATCGCTCTCGGCAAACGGCTGGCGCAGGAGGTCGAGCGCCAGGCGAAACTCGTCGATGACCCGATCGTCGCCGAGTACGTGAACCGGGTCGGCCAGAACCTGGTGCGCAATTCCGACGCCAAAGTTCCGTTCACCATCAAGGTGCTCGATTCCGAAGAGGTAAACGCTTTTGCCTTACCGGGCGGGTTCTTCTTTGTGAACTCGGGCTTGATCCTGAAGGCGGAAAGCGAATCCGAGTTGGCGGGGGTGATGGCGCACGAGATCGCCCATGTGGCGGCGCGCCACGGCACGCGGCAGGCTACCCGCGGCGAACTAGCCCAAATCGCCATGATTCCGGTGATGATCATGAGCGGCGGCTGGACCGGTTACGCCATCTATCAAGGCGCGAGCTTGGCCATCCCCATGGGATTCCTGGCCTTTACGCGCAGCATGGAACGCGAAGCGGATTATCTTGGCCTGCAGTACATGTACAAGGCGGGCTACGATCCGACCTCGTTCGTGGACTTCTTCGAGAAGATTCAGACCATGGAAAAGCGGAAGCCCGGCAGCGTCGCCAAGGTGTTTGCGACGCACCCCATGACCGACGACCGCATCGCGACCTCCCAGAAGGAGATCGAAAAAATCCTGGTAGCCAAGCCCGAGTATGTGGTGAACACCTCGGAGTTCAACGACGTCAAGGCGCGCCTGTACTCGCTGCACAACCACAAGAAGTTGGAGAAGGGCAAGGACGATCCGAGCCGCCCGACCTTGCGGCGCAGTCCCGGCAGCGGCACCGGCCCGGTGGACGACAACGATAAGCAGCCGGCCGACCAGGACGAACGGCCTACGCTGAAGCGGCGCGATAGCGGCAGTAGCGGCAGCAGCGGCAGCTAGAGACCGCGACTGGAAAAGGCCGATTGCCAATCGGCCCGCAGGCTGGCAGCCTGCCCTACAGAGGCTTGCTAGTTGGCCCCTGCCCGTGCTAATCTACTTGAAATTCTCACAAGACGGAGTTTTTCAAGGGGGTAGGGTATGATTAGCGACTCTCGCGCTATACGTGCATTTATTCTGGGGGCGCTTCTGCTTCCGGCCTGCCTGCTGGCGCAAGACGCCACCGGCAAGATTACGGGGGTGGTCACCGACCCCTCCGGCGCGGTCCTGGCGAATGCCAGCGTGACCGTAACCAACCTGGAAACCAATTCCCGCAAGGACATCCACACCGACTCCTCGGGCTTCTACCAAGCACTGCCGCTGCCGATCGGCAAGTATAAAGTTACCGCCAGCGCCAGCGGATTTGAGAGGGTCACGATGGTGCCCCAGAATGCCCTGGAGATCAACCAGAACATGCGCGTGGATATCCAGCTTCCCGTCGGCAAGTTGACCGATACGGTGGTAGTGGAAAGCACGGGCAGCCAGGTGGAGACGGAGAACGCCACCGTGGGTGCGGTCGTGACCGGTGAGGCAATCTTCGAACTGCCGCTAAACGGGCGCAACACCCTGGACCTGCTCAAGACGCAACCCGGCGTTACGCCCACCAACCCCGACTCGGGCGCGGCGGGATCCTATAGTATTGGCGGTCAGCGCACGGACTCGGTCACCTATTTGCTCGATGGCGGGAACAACAACAGCCTGCTGGGAAACGAAGTGGTGGCCAACCCGAATCCGGACGCCGTGGCCGAGTTCAAAGTACTGGAAAACAACTATGGGGCGGAATACGGGCGCAATGCGGGCGGTATCGTGAGCATCGTCACCAAGAGCGGCACCAATACCCTGCATGGCACGGCATACGACTACGTGCGCAATACGGACTTCGACGCCAATAGCTTCTTCAACAACCAACAGGGCCTGCCGGTTGGAGTGCTGAAGCGCAACCAGTTCGGGGGCACCATCGGCGGCCCCATCGTGATCCCCAAGATCGTGAATGGCCGCAACAAGGTTTTCTTCTTCTTTTCGTACGAAGGCCAGCGGCAAACCTCTCTGGAAGCGTTGTCCGAGACCACGGTCTATACGCCGCAGGAAGCGCAGGGCAATTTTTCGGGGAGCGCGGGACAGGCTCAGGTAGCGGCTTTCCTGGCGAACAATCCGTACTTCCAGTCCGATCCCAACCTGGCCGCGCAGGGCATCATCGATCCGAACCGCATCGATCCGGTGGCCAAGGCTTATTTCGCCAACAACCTGATCCCCATCACGGCCTCCGGATACCTGTTTCCGCAAGCTGCGGCCGTTGCCAACTACAATGAATACCTCGGCAAGTTAGACTACAACGCGTCTACCCGGGACACTATCGGTTTCACTTTCACCCACCAGCTTTATCCGCAGTACACTCCGTTCTCGGCCGCCGACGTACCCGGCTTCCCGGTCACCAGCGGGAACGACATCTTTTCCGGGACGCTGAACTATACGCACACCTTCACGCCCGCCTTATTGAACGAACTGCGGGTGACCGCGCAACGGCTGGATCACACCCAGGCTATCCCCGCGACGAAGCAGCCCGATGCCAGTGCGCTGGGCATCAACATAACTCCCGACCAGAATACCGGACCACCCATTATAGGCTTCCTTGGCACCGGGATGCAGGTGGGCTTCAGCCCACAGGGCCCTACGCGGGAAGTCGATAACACCTATGCTTTGTACGACAATGTTTCGTGGACCAAGGGCCGGCACAGCTTGAAATTCGGCTTCTATTTTTCGCCCTATCAAAACAACACGGTGTACGACTTTTATGTGGATGGGGAGTATTTCTTCTACGGCCCCAGCACGGGCGTCGGCTCCGGTTTCGATCTGGCGGATTTCCTGATGGGTTTGCCGGATGAGTTTCTCGAGTTCGGCAAAGCGCCTTCCAACATTCGCTCGGATCAGTATGCGGGATACGGGCAGGACACCTGGAAGGTTTCCCCTCGCCTTACCCTGACGCTGGGCCTGCGCTACGAGTACGCCCAGCCGAAATACGACGAGCAGGGGCGGACGTTCTCATTCATTCCCGGCTTGCAGTCGACGCGCTTCCCGAATGCTCCGGAGGATCTGGTATTTCCCGGCGATCCCGGCGCACCCCGAGGCTCCAATTTCCCCGACCGCAAGGATTGGGCGCCCCGAGCCGGTTTTGCCTGGGACGTTTTCGGCAACTCCAAAACCAGCCTGCGCGGCGGCTTTGGCGTGTTCTACGACATTCTGAAAGGCGAAGACAACCTGCAATTCAACGGACAGGCGCCCTTCTTCGGTTTTGCCGACATCTTCCCGGCGGGGAGCAGCGGCGGCGCCTCGGCGGGACTGTCGGACCCCTACGGGGCAGCCGGCGCCATCAATCCGTTTCCATCCAAAGCGCCGGCCAGCGACCTTAATTTTGCCAACGCCGGGTTCATCCCGTTCGGTGGCGGCGGCGTGTACTTCGTGGATCCGCACCTGCGTACGCCCTATGTTTACCAGTACAATCTTTCGCTGCAGCAACAGTTGGCTGGAAACATGGTGGTAGAGCTTTCCTACCTTGGCTACCAGGCACACGGGCTCACCGGCCTGGTGGACGCGAACCCGTTTCCTCTGGGCACGAATTCGCGGCTTTACAGCAATTTCAGCTACCTGGATGAATTCCAGAACATCACCCACGCCAACTATAATGGGATGACGGTCAACCTGCGGAAGACCCTCAGCAACATGCATGGCTGGGGTACCAGTTTCTTCACCTTGGCCTACACCTGGTCTCACGAACTGGACAACGTTTCCGGGTTCCGCCAGCGCAACAGCAACGTGCCGTATTACAACCCGAACGAGTTTTACGCTTCGGGCGACACCGACGTCCGCAATGCGCTGGTGCTGTCGGGAGGCTGGGATCTGCCCTTCGATCGTCTGTGGCAAAGCGGGCCCAAGGCGCTCACCTCGGGATGGAGCCTGTATCCCATCGTGACCTGGCACACTGGGTTTCCGTTGGACGTTTACGCGGGCCTGAACACCACGCCCAGCGACCCGGGACCCTCCGGCGCGGGCGATGCGGGCTATGTCAGGGCCGACCTGGTGGGCAGCTCGGTGGGCATCCTGAACCCGAAGTCGTTTCAGACTATCAATGGCAACGCGGGAAACTACTATTTCAATCCCGGCAATTTCTCCAACACCCGCCTGCTAAACCTGGATTCCATCGCGCAGCAGGACGCTTCGCAGCTTCCGGGCTATACCTACGGTACGTTGGGGCGCAACTCCTTCCGGGGACCGGGCGCGACGAATGTGGATCTCGCGCTGGCCAAGAAATTCAAGATCCGGGAGCGGGCCACACTCGAATTGCGCGGTGACGCGTTCAACGTTTTCAATCACACGCAGTTCTCGAATCCCGATACGAGCATATCGGACCTGACCTTCGGCCAAATCTCGACGACAGCGGCGCCGCGCATTCTGCAAGTCGCGTTACACTTGATGTTCTAGGACCCAGCCGTGATCGCATCCGCCGTTAAAGAACCGCAACGGGCCATCGGCCGTTCGCCCGATCGTCTGGACCTCTACGAGCGCCGCGCCCTCACGGGCAAGTACATCGCGCTCGAGATTTACACGCCGGAAGATCTTCCGCTGCGGCGCATCGAGGCCATCGGCGATAGCGTGCCGGAATGCGCGCGGCAACTGGCGGGGCGCGGGTTGGACCCGATGCGGTTCGAGTTCACGCGTCTCGCGCCGCCGTATTAGCGCGCAGATATCAATGGTGGGGGCAGAACCCAGCGGTGAGGCAGGTTGGCAACCTGCAGGCCGATTGTCAATCGGCCTTTCCCTCGACTACCGGGCATGCGGCCCGAAATACGGCGGCGCTTCCGGCACGGCAGCGCCATCCTTGCGCGGCGAGGACGCGCCGTAATTCACACCCGTATCCGACATGTGCAGGACCGCCTGGCCGCCGCCCATCCAGCCCGAGAAATCAGCCAGCACTTCCAGATTATGCCCGCGCGCCGCAAGCCTCTCGCGCACGCCCGCCGGCACGCGGTTCTCGATCATCACGTCGCACCCGCCAAACGTCAGCTTGGTGAAGCGCGGAGCCTCCAATGCCGCCTGGATGTTCATGTTGTGGTCAACAAGGTTGGAAACGAATTGCGCGTGCGCCTGCGCCTGGTTGTAACCGCCCATGATGCCAAAGCCAATGTGGATGTTGTCCTTCTCCATGAAGGCCGGGATGATGGTGTGCAACGGCCGTTTGCGCGGCTCGAGCGCGTTGGGATGCTCTGCATCCAGCTCAAACAGCGCGCCGCGATTCTGCAGGTGGAACCCGTATTCGTCCACCACTACGCCCGATCCGAAGCTCAGGTAGACGCTTTGGATCAGAGACGCGATATTGCCGTCGCGATCGACCACCGACAGATAGATGGTGTCGCCGGCAGTCGCCGTGGGCTTGCCCGGCGCCGGCGCGCAGTTGGCCTCGTCGCGATGGATCAGCGCGGCGCGCTCGCGCGCGTAGCTCTTCGAAATCAGCCCGGAGGTGGGCAGCTTCGCGAAACGCGGGTCGGCTACGTAGCGGCGCAGATCCTGGTACGCCAGCTTCTGCGCTTCGATCTTGAGGTGCAGATCTTCCAGGCTGGCGGGCGCGTAGTTGAACAGCGGAAAGATCTCCAGGATGTTGAGCATCTCCAGCGCGGCGATGCCCTGGCTGTTGGGCGGCAGCTCATACACCTTCCATCCGCGATAGTCGGTCGAGACCGGCTCGACCCATTCGGATTGGAACTCCGCCAGGTCGTCGGCCGACATCTTGCCACCCAGGCGAGCCGAGGTCTTCAGCATGGCGCGCGCGATGTCGCCCTTATAAAACGCCGCGGCGCCCTGCGCGGCAATCAGCTTGTAAGCCGCGGCCAGACGCCGGTTGCGGAATATCTGCCCGACCGCGGGAGGCTTGTCTTCCGGCAGGAAGACCTGGCGCCCGGCCTCATCGCCCCACAGCTTGGCCGTTGCCGACTTCCAGGCGTCCTGAATGATCTCGGTGACCGGGAAGCCCTCTTCGGCGTAGTAGATCGCGGGCTGAAACAACTCGCGCCAGCTCAGGCGGCCGAAGCGCTTGTGGAGTCTCTCCCACCCATCCACGCAACCCGGCACGGTCACCGAGTGGATGCCCTCCTGCGGCATCGCGTCGCGCCCGAGCGATTTCATCAACTCGATGGTCAGACCGCGGGGCGACCATCCGCTGGCGTTGAGGCCGGTAAGCTTGCCGGTCTTCGCTTCCCAGTAGATGACGAAAAGGTCGCCGCCGATGCCGCAGCTCATAGGCTCCACCAGGCCCAGCAGGGCATTGGCGGCGATGGCGGCATCAACGGCCGATCCGCCGCGCGCAAGCACCTGGGCGGCGGCCTGGGAGGCGAGTGTCTGGCTGGTGGCGGCTATCCCGTGCTTGGAAATCACCATGGATCGCGCCTGGGTACGTTCCTGGGAATGGGATGGCATGGCAATCCACAGCGCGGCGATACACCAGGCCGCAACTCGGAACACAAACCGCATCGAGAGAATTCGATGATAGCAGGAGACGGTCCGCTCAAGCCGCGCAACTGCTAACCTGTAACAAGACCGTAACAAGGCTGTGGCATATCGTTTCAAATTGGGCGAGCCGGTTCCCGAGGGAATCAAGCGCATCGTCCGCGAAGAAATCGAAGCGGCGGCCCGCCATTTGAGCGGCCAGGGGGAAACCGATCGCGATGAAGCCGTCCACGAAGCGCGCAAGAGCATCAAGAAGATCCGCGGCGTGCTGCGTCTGGTACGGCAGGAACTGGGCGATATCTATCGCGTGGAGAACGCCCGCTTCCGCGACATCGGCCGTCAGCTCTCCCAGTTCCGCGATGCCGGAGCGAGCATCGAAACCTTCGATGCGCTGCGCAAGCGGTACCGCGGCGAGATGGACGGGCGCACGCTGGCGTCCATCCGCCGCCGCTTGAAGGCGCGCAAGAAACAGGCGGAACTACAGGTCAACCTCGCTGCGGTGCTGGACGGCATGGCTGCCGCCCTGCGCGAGGCGGCGCCAGGAGTAAGTGCGTGGCCCCTTGCGAAGGACGGTTTTGCGGCCATCGCGCCGGGCCTTGAAGCGACCTTCCGCGAAGGGCAGAGGGCGATGTCGCGGGCGCGCAAGCATCCACTGCCGGAGAATTATCACGAGTGGCGCAAGCGCGTGAAGGCGCACTGGTATCATATCCGCCTGCTGGAGAGTCTTTGGAGCCCGGGCATGCGGATGTATGAGAAGAGGCTGAAGGATCTGGAGACCGCTCTGGGCGAGGATCACAACCTGGTGGTGCTGCACGGGAAGGTCCTGGTCGAGCCGGAAATCGGCCAACTCCCCCACCTGATCCGTAAGTATCAAAAAGAACTGCGCGACAACGCTCTGGATCTAGGCGCGCACATCTACGAAGAGAAGCCCGGCCACTTCAGCCGGCGCGTCCAACAATTGTGGGACGGCTGGCAATCGACGAAAACGACCGGCGCGAAGGCGGCCGTCTCCGCGCCGGTCTGAAATGTCACGCCCGGCAAGTTACCGCCGGAAGCGGAAATCGTGACGACGGTCCCACCGGATCTCAGGCGCCCAGTGGCGAGTCACAATGACCGCGGGAGGGCAAACCGGATACACGGGATACGCGTAAGCCGGCCGGCCCACGACAACGCTGAATCTGACGGCAGCCTTTGCCTGATGCGGGGCCAGTGCCAGCATGCCCAGCAGCGCGATTGCGGGAAGTCCGATTTTCTTGAACATCTTTTTCATCCTCCACTTCATTCGACGCCGACGGGGAAACGAAGCTTGTAAATGATTGTCAACGGCGGCTCAGCAGGCGGCCGGCGACGACGATCGCTGCCATCAGCGCCAGTTCCACGCCGTAGCGCAGTGCATCGGAAGGACTGAGCAACCGCCGCACAAACGGGTCACCGAGCATCATCTCTCCGGCCACCCGGCCGAGAATGGCCACTCCCAAGTACATGGTCACCGGATATCTGTCCATGATCAATGCCAGAAACGTGCTTGAGGAAATCACCAGCGGGATGCTCAACGCCAGGCCGAACACGATCAGCCAGATATTGCCCCTGGACGCCCCCGCCACCGCCAGGATGTTGTCCGTGGACATGGTCAGATCCGCTAGTGCGATGGAACCGATAGCGCGCCATAATTCGCTGGGAGTGGCGGCCGCGCTTTCGTGCGCCCTGGCGTCTCTCAAGACCTTTACCGCAATCCAGACAACGAACGCTCCGCCGGCGAATTGAACGTATTCCACCTGGAGCAGCTTGGCGGCGAGGAATGTGACCGCCACGCGGATCAGCACCGCCATCCACGCGCCGGCGATTAGCGCGACACGCTGTTGCTGTTTGGGCAGCGCGCGTACGGCCAGGGCGATGACTAAAGCATTGTCGCCGGCCAACAGCAGATCGATGACGACGATCGATAAGCAATCAAGCAGGTAATGGGAGTAACCGCCGGCCAACCCTCACGGTAGCATGTGCCGGCTACCACTCCCTGAGGGATACAGCGGTTGCGAAAAAGGCCTCCACCGGCTGAAGCCTGTGCCACCTATTGCAGAACGGATGGAAGATCCGAATCGAGCACATCGAAGTGAAATCGATCGGGAGGCAGCAGCGCGGGCCCGCTGGCATTCATGCGGGCCCAGGCCTTATAGGCCGAACCTGCGATCGAGGAGTTCAGGCAGAACAGAAACTCGCTGCTGCAGCAGTCGATGGGCGGAGGCTGCCGGAAGGTCAACCGCAAGCCCACCGCCGTTTCCAGAGCCACGCCGGGAGTGGTCACGTGCTTATCCGCCAGCAGGATCACAAAACTGCTGCGGCTGGCATGCGGCCACACATCCGGATGCAGCAGATCGCGCAGCGCCGATTCCGACTGAAAGGTGATTTCGCATTGCCGGATCCACTCTACAATGGATTCGCCCCATTGCCAGTGCGCGATCAGGCCGCGATACTGCTGCGCCAGCGTCAGGGCCAGGTCCATCTTGCGCCGCTCCAGCAGGGTCTCCTCGACATCCACCTCAGGCAGCATTTCCTCCGCCTCCAGAATGGCCGAGGCTAGATCCACCTGCGGCGCGCCGGAAACCCTCCGCACCAGCAGCGGCGGAAGCTCGTGCATCTTGTTGCCCGGAATATTGACGTACTCTCGGCCGGTCCTCATATTGGGAACCACCCTCTGTACTTATCGACGCAAAATAGCGGACTCTGTTCCATCTTGTACCACATATAAGTGCGCGATGCGCCAAGAAAATTACAATCGGCCACATTAACAACCGTTATTGGTGCGGGAGGCGGGCCTTCAGGCCCATCGGCGCACGAAGGCCGACGTGGACGTCGGCCGCAAGATTGGAGTTCCGCCCAACACGGTCCCGCCGCGCTTCTGTTATGATGCGCGTTCATGCCGGAGTATTCCATCGGACTGGATCTGGGCGGCACCAACCTGCGGGCGGCGGCCATCGACCGCGCCGGCCATGTCCTCGACCGGCGCGCCACGGCCACCAACCCCGCCGCCGGGCGCGAAGCCATGCTGGGCCACATGGTAAACGCCGTCGCGGAATTGCGCGATTCGTGCGGCGCGGCCGGCCTGGCGGGCATTGGCATCGGCGTGCCCGGCTTCATCCTGCTGAAGGAAGGCATCATCCGCAACTCCAATAACCTGGCCTGCCTGGAAGACTTCCCCATCCGCGCCGAGATCGAACGCCGGCTGGGCGCGCGCGTCATTCTGGAAAACGATGCCAACGCCGCCGCGCTGGGCGAGAAGTGGATGGGCGCTGGCCGCGACGTCGACGACCTGGTCCTGCTGACGCTCGGCACCGGCATCGGCGGCGGCATTATTTCCGGTGGCAGAGTGCTGCAAGGCTATCTGGGGATGGCCGGCGAACTGGGCCACACCACGGTGGTTCCCGACGGCAATCCGTGCGGCTGCGGGAATCGAGGCTGCCTGGAGAAACACGCTTCCGCCACCGCCATCGCCGCAATGGCCAGTATGCTGCACTTGGGCGATGGCCTGAGCGCGCGCGAGGTATACGACCTGGCCCTCGGCGGCAACGAGAAGGCCAGCCGGATCTTCCTCGCCATGGGGCAGGCGTTGGGTGTGGCGCTCGCCACCCTGGTGAACACGTTTAACTTTCCGCTGTATCTGCTGAGCGGCGGCGTGCTGGCGGCGTGGGACTTGTTTGCGCCGCCTATGTTGGAGGAGGTGCGGCGGCGATCATTCACGTTCCGCACCACGAACACGAGAATCGAGAAAGCCACCTTGGGCAGCGAAGCCGGACTGTTCGGCGCAGCCTGCCTGCCGTGGGTAGAGGTGTGAACCGCTCCGTTACGGTCGCGGCTCGGTAAGAACGGTCGCGGTTCGTTGGACGGACAACACTACTGAGCCGCGACCGTAAGGGAGCGGTTGCGGAGCGGATGCAAGGAGTGAATCATGTGGATGGGAATCGATGTAGGCACGGGCGGCACGCGCGCGCTGGTGGTTGACGCGCAGGGCCGCGTGGCCGCGGGTTTCACGGCGGCGCACGAAGAGATCCTGATGGAGCGCCCGCTGTGGGCCGAGCAGCGTCCCGAGAACTGGTGGGACGCCGCGCGCGTGGCCATTCGCGGCGCGCTGGCCGAAGCCGGTATTTCCGGCGCGGAGGTGCGCGGCATTGGCCTTTCTGGCCAGATGCACGGCCTGGTGATCCTCGACCAGGCGAGCGCCGTGATCCGGCCCGCGCTCATCTGGTGCGATCAACGCAGCCAGTCGCAAGTGGACGCCATCAACCAAACGGTCGGCCGCGAAAATGTTCTGAAATACACAGCCAATCCCGTGCTGACGGGCTTCACGCTGCCCAAGTTGCTCTGGGTGCGGGATAACGAACCGCGCGCATTCGAACGCGTCCGCCACCTGCTGCTGCCCAAGGACTACCTGCGCTTCCAACTTACCGGCGAGTACGCCAGCGAAGTTTCGGACGCTTCCGGCACGTCGCTATTCGATGTGGTCGCGCGGCGCTGGTCGTTCGACATGATGGATGCGCTGGGCCTCGACCGCGCCATTCTGCCCACCTGCTACGAATCGAGCGATGTGACCGGCGGCGTGACGCGCGCCGCGGCCGA
Source organism: Bryobacteraceae bacterium (assembly GCA_049520215.1). Classification (GTDB taxonomy): domain Bacteria; phylum Acidobacteriota; class Terriglobia; order Bryobacterales; family Bryobacteraceae; genus Bog-159. Next base: position 26,561 of record JBEKPZ010000015.1, read on the forward strand.
GGCTACGGGGCTCGCCGAGGGCACGCCCGTTGTCGGTGGCGGCGGCGACCAGGCCTCCAGCGCCGTCGGCAATGGCATCGTCGAACCCGGCATCGTGTCTTGCACGCTGGGCACTTCCGGCGTGGTCTTCGCCCACATGGAGAAGGTGGCCTACGATCCGGCCGGACGCGTCCACACCTTCTGCCATGCGGTGCGCGACAAGTGGCACGTGATGGGAGTGACCCAGGGCGCGGGCCTGAGCCTGCAGTGGTTCCGCAACCAATTGGCACCCGCGGCCGATTACGATGCGCTGACCGCCGAAGCTGCCACCGCTCCCGTAGGCGCGCAAGGACTCTTCTGGCTGCCGTACCTGATGGGCGAGCGCACGCCCCATCTGGACGCCACCGCGCGCGGCGGATGGGTCGGCCTCACCGCCAGGCACCAGCGCGCCGACCTGATTCGCGCGGTCATCGAAGGGGTCTCCTACAGCCAGCGCGATTGCCTGGATATCATCGAGGAACTCGGCGTGCAGGTGGAGTCGGTGCGCGCTTCCGGGGGCGGCGCACGCAGTCCCTTCTGGCGTCAGTTGCTGGCGGATATTCTCGATAAGAAAGTGGTCACGCTCGAAACGCAGGAGGGCTCGGCCTATGGCGCGGCGCTGCTGGCGCTGGCCGGGACTGGCGAGTACGGATCGGTTCCGGAAGTCTGCCGGGCCACCATCCGCGAGGTGGATTCGCTCTCACCGCGCCCGGCGGAAGCTGCGTTCTATGCGAAGGCGCATCGAGTGTATGGGGCGATCTATCCGGCGCTCAAGCCGGTGTTCGGCGAGATTGCGAGGCTCGATTCGCGGTAAGGCGCACGGGGCGGCCTGAGAGGCCGCCGCAGGCCACGGGCCTGCCCCACGAAGAGCTACTTCACGCAGGCTTGGCGGCAGCCTTGCCGCTCGGGCCAGAGCGAGCAGGATTTCACCCGGCGGTTCGTCTCCCCCAGGGCGTGCATGGCCACCGCGTGGCGCGCGTCCAGCTCAATGGTTGCGAAATGGTTGGCTTCCGGGCAAGTGATCTCCCGTGCCCCGTGGGAGCGCCGGTAAACCTTCCCCAGTGCCCAAACGGCCGGCGCGACTAGGGCCACCGCGAAGAATAGGGGAATCAAACTCGAGGGCGACATCGCTAGCACCTCCAATTTCCGGATGTGGAACTCCGATAGAAGGATACTGCAAGCATGCGCCGAACGCAATGGCCTTAGAATAGACGATTCGTCCCATGCTCTTCACACCAGATTCGATCGTCAAAGCCAGGCGAGCGCTGTTCGCACAAATGGAGGCCGGGTCGCTGACGCGCGAGCAGGCCTTTCGGCACGCGCTGGAACTCGATCCGTTCGACGTTGTGGCGCTTATCGTGCTCAGCCAGGAACGCTACGCCGCGGGCGACCTGGCGGGCGCCGCGGAGTATTGCTGGCGCGCCGTCAGCGCCGATCCGTGCCGTTTCGATCCTTGGTTCAAGCTGTGCGGCTGTCTTCCCGGCGAACCCCAGGATCTCGTCAACGGAATCATGGAACTGGCCGCACTCAAGGCGCTGCGCCATCCCGAGGACCTCGATCACTTCAACGAGACCTTCAAGGATAAGCCAATGGCCGCGGATTTCGCCAATGGTGAGGAATTCCTCGAAGCCACGGCCGATCTCTTCCATGAGAGCCGCCGCGATGAGCGGGAGGAAGTCAGCGAGCGGCTGCGGCCCTATCGGCTGGTTGACGACCTGTTGGAGACGGCGGATGATGGCTTGGACAAGGATCTGGTGGACGGAATTCTGGAGGATGGCGCGCGCTGCGGTCCGATGCTGGTCGGGGTTCTACGCGCCATGGCGACCGGCTCCCTGCCAGAAGGCAGTCCCGCGCCCGTCGTGTGCAGCCTGGCGCTGCTCGGCGAGATAGGCGACCCTGCCGTATTGCCGGAACTGATCGAATGCTTCGCGGTGGAGGATGAAGACGACATTCAGGCGGCGGCTCACTGGGCGGTGAAGCGCATCGCCTCGCGGCGGCCGGAGGAATCGCTCGAGGCCATTCGCAAGCTGACGCCCGCCGTCGATGCCGCCGAGCGATGCATCTTGGCGATGGTTCTGAGTCACTTCCCCGGACAACAGGGAAAACGGGATGTTCTGCTAGGCCTTTTGGACGGCCTCGCGGCTTTTCCGAAATCCGACCGCTACGAACTATTCATGAGCGTGGCGCTCGGGCTGGGACTTTCGGAGGGGAGCAAAGGCATGGACCTCGCATGGTCGCTACTCAGCCGACACGCGGCCCTGCTGCCCAAGCGGACGCGCGATGATTTGCGGGAAGCCAGACGGGTCCGCGCCGTGCTGGATCGAAGCGCGTCCGAACCCGAGCCCGGCGACGATCACCCCGAGGGCACCGTTTACGATCTCTGCTGCCAGCCGTGGGACGACGACTACGAAGAAGACCAGGACGAAGACGAAGACTTCGTTCCCGAGCCGGTGCGTCGCACCTCGAATCGGGGCCGCAACGATCCTTGCTGGTGCGGTAGCGGCAAGAAATACAAGAAGTGCCATCTGGAGTCCGACGAGAAATCGCGTCCTGCGCCGCCATCTCCGGACGAAGCGCCGAAGGAAACGGCGCATCGGGGATCGCATGCCGAGGAAGCCGAGCTTCGCAAGCGCTTGATCGCGTTCACCACCAGCGCGTTGGGCAAGCACGAGTTAGAGGCAGCCCTGATGGCGTTCGTCGGTTCGGAGCCTCCGGCGGGGGTAGACGATGAGACGTTTTCGATGGAGACCGTCGACTGGCTGATTCACGACTACGTGCCAGCGCGGCTGGAGCATCCCATCATCCAGGAGTTTCTGAAGCGCCGTCCGGGCGGCCTTACCATGCGTCAGCGCAAGATCCTGGAGGCGTGGAGCCGCGCCCGTTATAGCATCTTCGAAGTGCAGGAGGTGCGTCGTGGGTCCGGGGTCCGGTTGAAGGATCTGCTGGTGGGCGGCGAATTCTTCGTGGACGACGTGAACACGTCAAAACGGGCTGCGCTGTGGGATTGTTATCTCGCGCGGGTGGAGGAGTTCGACAACCGCCACGTATTCACGGCCACGGCGCTGACCATCCCCAAACCCTTGGTCGCTCCTTTCAACGAGTGGGCCATCGGCGCGCGGGAGCGCAGCGGCTTGAGCTGGGATGATTTTCTGCACGCTAACAGCCATAAAATGCGGCAGGAGGCCTCGCGTCTCATCAACCGCGGCGCGGATTCCACGCGGGTGGTCAGCTTCGAAGGCGACGAACTGGTCTTCAGCCGGGCCCGGTATGCGGTCCAGGACGAAGACGCCATACGCCATGCGCTCGACCAATCCAAGTCGTTCGAGCCCGAGGAGGACCCCGCCGGGTACGGCTGACTGGATGAAACCGAAGACGCCACGGGAGGGCGGCGCGCATTCGGACACCTCCACATTGCCGGTGGCGAGTTGCTGGAATGCTCCACACGGCAGCGACTGGAGCGCGGCAAGGCGTTGCTGCAGTTTCTTGTCGGCGAGCAGCTTCGGCACCTGGACGACGACTTCACCAATTGGCAATCCGCCATGCGCGACCGGAAGCCTTCGCCGGACCCGCCGAAGGGTTCCGGTCTGCCGCCCGGAGTGGAACGCGAGTTGGTGCAGAAGGTGCTCGAAGAGCATTACCGCAAATGGCCCGACACTCCGCTTATCGCGTTGGATGGCAAGACTCCGCGCGAGGCGATGGCCACGCCCGAGGGCCGTGCGCAAGTCGTGGACCTGTTGAAGTTGCTGGAAAACGGCGAAGAACATAAGCGCAGCGATGGCCTCGCATGGCACGACGTGTCGAAGCTGAAGGCGGCGCTGGGAATCGAGTCTTGAGCCGGGCGGAATGGCGCCCGCCGCGACATGGGCGAGCTGCTGGATGTGGCGGAGGCGCGCCGCGCTATCGATCGCCGCGAGCCAGTTCAATTCGGGTAGGTCTAGTAAGTCTAGAATAGTCTACTAAGTCTAGGATATTTTAGTCCGGTGCGCGTAGTCCGCCTGCTTCCGGCTAAGAATGGGTTCATAGGAAAGGCCTCAAATCCCGACTAGCTATGTTAATCTTAAAAGCCAGGCACCAACAAACGAGGGGACCGCTACATGTTCAAGTTTCGCTGCGCGATGGAGGTTGCGCTGAGCTCTATTCTATTGCTCGCCATGTCCGCCTTTGCGCAAACGCCTAATGGCTGGCCCTCCGCCGGTAACGATTTGAATAACAGCCGTTGGGCTTCCGCGGAAACAATCCTAAATAATCAAAACGTGAGCGGCCTCACCGTACTATGGAAGTTCACCACCCAAAACGACGTTTCCGCGACCCCGTCGGTGGATGCTGCGGGAGGCTATGTCTACTTCCCCGATTGGTCCGGAAACCTGTACAAATTGAACGCGGCTACCGGAGCCACCGTCTGGCAGCACAAGATGACGGATTATGGATTGAGTCCGGCGGTGATGTCGCGCACCACGCCGACGCTATGGGGCACGCTGGTAATCATCGGCGCGAGTTCGTCGCTGGCGACTCCCGGCCCGTACGGGTCTTATCTTCTGGGGTTGAATGCCAGCGACGGCAGTCTGGTGTGGATGACGGAACTCGATCCCGACCTGAATACTCTCGCCACCACGTCCCCCATTATTTACGATGGCATCGCTTACATGGGAGTGTCCTCCACCGAAGAGAAGCTGACCGACCCGACGTTCCGCGGAAGCCTCGTCGCGATTTCGCTGACCAACGGGCAGATCCTCTGGCAGACCTACTTCGCGCCGGTCGGGTACAGCGGCGCGCCGGTGTGGTCCAGCACGCCGGTGATTGATGTCGCGCGCAGCCAGATCTACGTGACGACGGGCAACAATTATCTGGTTCCTCTGTCGGTCCAGTTGTGTGAGCAGGCAGCTACTGGAAGCCCGCAGGCGATTCTGGCGTGCCAGGCGGCGAACAATTATGAAGATTCGATTGTGGCGCTGGATCTGGCCACTGGGAACGTGAAGTGGGGAAGCCGGTTCTCGCCGGACGACGCGTGGATCACCGCCTGCACCTACGGGGAAAGCGCTTGTCCCGATCCCGCTGGGCCGGATTACGATTTCGGCGCCGGCGCGAACCTTTTCACGGCGATTATTAATGGAGTTCCCACGCAGTTGGCCGGAGCCGGTCAAAAGAGCGGCGTCTATTGGGCCGTCTCGCCGGCTACCGGAGCAACGCTGTGGTCCACTACGGTCGGGCCCGGGGGGAAGCTCGGCGGGATTCAGTGGGGTACGGCATCCGACAACCAGCGCATCTACGTCGCGATCAGCAATGCAGGCCAGCAGCCCTACACACTTCAGCCGTCGGGGGTCCCTTGGAATGGAGGTTCCTGGGCTGCTCTGAACCCTGCCACGGGCGCGATTATCTGGCAAGTGCCGGATCCGGGCTTCAGCACCGTTCATCCGACTAACCACGCCATGTCGTTGGCTCCTGTCACGGTAGCGAATGGAGTGGTGTACGTCGCATCCATGTCGGGCTACATGTACGCGTTGGACGCCGCTACCGGCGCGACATTGTGGTCGTTCCTGGCGCCCGGTTCGGTTAACGCAGCGCCGGCGGTGGTAAACGGCACGCTGTACTGGGGTACCGGCTACCATAACTTCCCCTCCCAGGCTCCGCTCGGAACCGCCAGCAACACGTTCTACGCGTTCTCTCTGCCGGCAAGTAACCAGCCTGTGACGCTGGCTTGCGCAGCCAATGGCGGCCAGGCGGGTGCGCCGTACTCTTCCGTGCTGGCCGCCGCGGGCGGAGTACCGCCTTACGCTTTCTCAATCACCGGAGGTTCGCTGCCGCCGGGGCTGACCTTGACTAGCTCCACTGGCGCCATCGGCGGCACGCCCACCACACCCGGTAGCTTCCCTTACACGGCTCAGGTGGTGGACTCGACGGGCACTCCGGCCGGCACGGCCACCAGCGCCTGCGGCATCGCCATTGCACCGGCCCCGGTTACCATGGCTTGCCCGGCCAATGTGGGCCAAGTGGACGCGCCGTACTCTTCCGCGTTGGCCGCCACCGGGGGAGTACCGCCCTACACGTTCTCCTTCACCGCGGGATCGTTGCCGCCGGGGTTGACCTTGAATGGCTCTACCGGCGCTATCAACGGGGCGCCCACTGCGGCCGGGGATTTCACCTTCACAGCCCAGGCAGTGGACTCGACCGGCACCCCGGCCGGCACTGCCACGGGCAACTGCGGCATCGCTGTTCCAATAATGGCGACTTCCACGACTTTGTCTGTCACGCCCAATCCGGCCGGACTGGGCCAGCCAGTGACTTTGACGGCGCAGGTTTCTCCGGCGCCCGGTGTGGGCAACGCGACTTTTTATGATGAGACCGCCGTGCTCGGCTCGGCAGCGGTTGCGGGCGGCTCCGCTAGCCTGACGACCAGCCTGCTGACCGCCGCTGCCCACACGCTGTTCGCCCGGTACGACGGTAACCCGTCCTATGCCAGCAGCGCCTCCCCCACCACCACTCTGGCGGTCACAGCGCTCCCGAGTAGCACCTTGCTGCCAGCCATTCCCTATCTGGCGAATGGCGCCGGCACGTGGGTGGCGGTAGGCGATTTCAACGGCGATGGCAAGGCGGATTTCGTGGTGGCCAACAGTGGTGTCAGCGTGTGGCTGGGGAACGGGGACGGGACCTTCCAGGCGCCGGTCAACTCGGCTGCCGGCGCGAGCCCGGTCGCTCTGGCCGCTGGCGATTTCAACCAGGACGGCGTGCTCGACGTGGCGGCGGTGTATGCCACGGGCGGCGTGGCCATTCTGCTGGGGAACGGCGACGGCACGTTCCAGGCGCCGGTGAATTACGCGGCCGGCAGCGGCCCCGGCGGGGTGGCGGCGGCTGATTTCAATGGCGACGGCGAAGCCGACCTGGCGGTGGTTAACGCGGGCGGCGTGAGCGTATTGCTGGGCAACGGCGATGGTACCTTTCAGGCGGCGGTGAATCACCCTGCCGGAGCGGGACCGGCGGCGGTGGCGGCGGGGGATTTTATCGGCAACGGCAAGGCGGACCTGGTGGTCTCGAACGCGATAGATGGGACGGTGAGCGTGCTGCTGGGCAACGGCGATGGCACCTTCCAGCTTGCGGTGAGCTACCCTGTGGCGGCCAATCCGCAGGCGTTGGCGCTGGGCGACCTGAACGGCGACGGCCGGCCCGATTTGGTGGTGGCCAACAATGCGGCGAATAGTGTGAGCGTGCTACTGGGCAACGGCGACGGGACCTTCCAGACGGCCGTGAGCTACGCGGCGGGAGCTAACCCGCAGTCGGTAGCCGTGGAGGATGTCAACGGCGATGGCATGGCCGATGTAGTGGCCGCCAATGCGGGTAGCGGCAGTGTGAGCGTGCTGCTGGGCAATGGCAACGGCACACTCCAGGCGCCTGTGGCTTTTGGATCGGGCGGCAGCTCGGTCTCTCTGGCTCTGGCGGATTTCAACGGCGATAGCCGGGCCGATGTGGTAACAGCGGGCACCGGCGGGAGCGCGGCGGAGGTGCTGCTGGGGGGGCAGGCGGCCACCAGCGTGGCGCTCAGTGCTTCGCCGAATCCATCCACGGCCGGGCAGTCCGTGACGTTGACGGGGTCGGTCACGCCGGCGGAGCCCTACTTCGGCCTGCCGGCGGGAACGCTGACCTTCTCCGATAACGGCACGGCGCTGCCTGAGGGGACGGTCGGTCTGAGCGGCGGCGCGGCCGGATATACGACCTCGTCGCTGACGGTGGGCAAGCATCCGATCGCCGGTGCCTATAGTGGGAATGCGGCGTTCCTGGCGGGCACGTCCGGTACGCTTACTGAGACGGTAAAGGCGGGGCAGACCATCACCTTCGGGCCCCTCTCGAACCAGGCATTCGGCACCGCGCCGTTCGCGGTTAGCGCGACCGCTTCGTCGCGGCTTGCCGTGAGTTTCGGATCGTTCACTCCGGTCGTGTGCACAGTATCGGGGGCGACGGTGACCCTGGCCGCAACCGGCACCTGCACCGTCCACGCGGCGCAGCCCGGTAACGACTACTGGGCCGCCGCGCCGCCGGTAAACCAGAGCTTCGCGGTAACCCGAGGGAGCCAGACCATCACCTTCGGGGCACTGCCGAATCAGGCATTCGGTGCCGCGCCGTTCACCGTCAGCGCGACCGCGTCGTCGGGCCTTGGCGTGGGCTTCGGATCGCTCACTCCGGCCGTGTGCACGGTATCGGGGGCGACGGTGACGCTGGCCGCCCCCGGTACCTGCACGATCCACGCGGCGCAGCCCGGCAACAACGACTGGGCCGCCGCGCCGCCGGTGAACCGGAGCTTCCCGGTGACGCGAGGGAGCCAAACCATCGCCTTTGGGCCACTGCCGAATCAGACATTCGGCGCGGCGCCATTCACCGTCAGCGCGACCGCTTCGTCGGGCCTTGCCGTGGGCTTCGGATCGTTCACCCCGGTCGTGTGCACGGTATCGGGCGCGACTGTGACCCTGGTCGCCGCCGGCACCTGCACGATCCACGCGGCGCAACCCGGCAATAGCGACTGGGCCGCCGCGCCGCCGGTGAACCAGAGCTTCCTGGTGACGCGAGGGAGCCAGACCATCACTTTTGGGGCACTGCCGAATCAGGCATTCGGCGCCGCGCCGTTCACCGTTGGCGCGACCGCGTCGTCGGGCCTCGCCGTAGGCTTCGGATCGACTACTCCGGTCATATGCACTGTATCGGGCGCGACTGTCACGCTGGTCGCTGCCGGCACGTGCACGATTCGGGCGGCGCAGCCTGGCAACGACGCATGGGCCGCCGCCACGCCGGTGAACCAGAGCTTCCAAGTCGAGTGACGCGGCTTCAAGAGTGGCCAGGAACCCGGCATGACGATCGATTTGAATTGCGACATGGGCGAACTGCCGGATGCCGCGCTGGAGGAGGCGTTGATGGCGCACATCACGTCGGCCAACGTGGCTTGCGGCGGGCATGCGGGCGATGCGGCCAGCATGCGGCGAACCGTGGAGATGGCACGGCGGCATGACGTCGCGGTGGGCGCACATCCGGGCTATCCGGATCGTGCCAACTTCGGACGCGTGGAGATGGCGCTCTCCGCGGAGCAGATCGCGCAGACCGTGTGCCAGCAGATCGGCGCGCTGGCCGCCATCTCGGGCGGTCTCGCGCACGTGAAGCCACACGGCGCGCTATACAACGTGGCAGCGAAGAATCCGGAGGTGGCGCGGGCCATTGGCGAGGGAGTCGCCCGGTTCGGGGAGGGGCTGGTGCTGGTCGGGCTGGCCGGGTCCGCCATGCTGGATGTCTGGCGCGCGATGGGTTTCCGCACCGCAGCCGAAGGGTTCGCGGACCGCCGCTACGAGCCGGATGGCAGCCTGCGGACGCGCAGGTTCGCCGATGCTTTGATAACTGAACCGGGAGAGGCCGCGGCGCAGGCTTTGCGATTGGTTAGCGAGGGGCGGGTGCAGACGATTTGCGTCCACAGCGACACGCCGGGGTCGGTCGAGATTGTGGCGGCGGTGGCGCGGGCGCTGCAGGCGGGGCTGAAGCCCCGCGCGGGCTAAAGCCCGCCTCCAAGGTTTAGTTTTTGTGCCAGTGCATGTCCCAGCCCAGATAGCGCAAGCCGGCTTCGTAGACTATTCCCGCAACGGAAGAGAAATTCGCAGCTACGTGATGCTCCCAGCCGTTCAGGCAAATGTAGCGCAGCAGGTCCTGTAGCCGCTCGATGCGCACTACGCCGGCGCCGCCGAATGTGTCGAGCGGATCGTTGGTGAACTCGCCTTCGCCCACATAGGAACGCAGTTTGCCGCGGCGGTCGTCGGTGGAGACGCGGCAGAAGCTCATCGCCCCGGCCTTCACTCTGCCGACGCAGGTGCCGAACGTGTTCGCCTTGCCCACCGTGCCCGCAATAATCTCCTGGAAGTCCATGCGCACATCCGCGAAGAAGTGTTTGGGCAGGTTGCTGCAATGGAAGCAGACCGCCTTGTCGGGATCTTCGCCGTAGTTGTTGTTCCAGTCGAGCAGCGCGCTGGGCGTACCGGAGGCCATTTGCAGGGCATACATGCCGACCACGCCGCAGATATCCACTTCGCAGGCGCTGGGCAGCAGATCGTTGCTCATCATGCTCATGACGGTGCAGGGGACCACGCCGAAGTATTCTTCAATGGCGGTCCAGCATTGCACGGCGCTCATCACCACTTCGGTTTCCTTCATCCAGCCGTCGACCACTGCGCCGAGCTTGGCCATCTTCAGCAGCGCTTCGTCGGAGATGCCTTGCGTGGAAACATAGCTCTTGATGGCGGCCAGCTTAGCTTGTGCGGCATCGTCGTGGTCCTTCATGCGGTGGATGCGGCCGAGAATCTCGGTCAGGTCCACGGTCTCGATGGAGATGCCATGCTGTTCCAGAATCTTCTCGCTGTAGCGCACGGTGTTGAAAGCCGCGGGGCGCGCGCCCAGTGCGCCAATGCGTACCCTGCGCAGGCCCTTCACCACGCGACAGACGCCCGCGAACCACTCCAGATCCTTGCGGAAAACATCGGAATCCGGCGCTTCGGTGTGCTGCGAAGTGATGGAGTAGGGGATGCCGTACTGCGTGAGATTATTGCAGGCCGACATTTTGCCGCAGAAGCTGTCGCGCCGGAACTTGATGGACATCTTAGACGCGGAATCCGGCGTGGCCTGCACCAGCACGGGAACGTTGAGATCGGCCAAGCGCAGAGTATCGGCGATGGCGCGCTCCTCGCCGAAATTCGGCAGGGTGACGATCACGCCGTCGATGCGGTCGCGGTTGGCGCGAAACAGATCGGCGCACTTGCGCGATTCCACGCGCGTTTCCACGGCGCCGTATTTGCTTTCCTCTGGGCTGAGCACCAGCGGCTCAATGCCTGCGGCGGTGAGCGCCTTGACAATTTCCTCGCGTCCTTCTTGTGCGAGATGGCCGGGAAAGAAGCCTCTGTTCCCGACAATAACTCCCATGGTCATTGGTCGTGTCACGAGAATAATCTAGCACGCCACACCGGCGGCGGCCCGGCGCTCCCAACGACGGCCGTAATAGTGGAGCGACACGAGACATGCAACCGCGGCCGCCACCAACACGGCCAACCCGCGCTGGTGTTCCAGAAACCCTAGCGCCATGCCGCCCACCGCTTGCAGAGCGCCCACCGGCAAGAGGCGGCCGCCAGTGAAGCGCCAGCGCTGTTGCGGCAAATCCAGCAGCACGGAAGAATGATGGCCCAGGGCCAACGCCACCAATCCAAAGGTCATGCCCGGACCGGGATCGAGCGGCAGCAGCAGCGCGAGGAGCATCGCCAGGAAGGCGATGTCTTTCGCCAACAGAATCTCCCAACCGCCCAGCGGCAGCAGATGGTAGCGCGTCATGCCGGAACCAAAGTCCAAGCCGAACAGGGATTGCGCGTAGGTGCTCATGGTCAACGCCACCAGCAGGCCGAGGATGGCAAAGGCGTCCGGATCGGGATGGGCTCCGAACAGGCGATACAGGCCACCGCCGGCGCTCAATAGCAGCGCTGCATAGGGGTCGATCAGGCTGAGGATCTCGCGTATATTCTTGCGCACCAGTCCACCCAGGCGTCCGGGGAATTGAGGGATGTAGCGCAACAGGTTCCAATGCGGATCACGCCTGGCGGCATGCCGCCCCAGAGCCGCCGCGGCCTGCACGCCCGCGGCCAGTGCGCAAAATGCGAGCGCCGTCAGCGGGCGCGCGGTCTTCAGAAGGATCAGCACACCGATCCACGCCACCGGGCTGAGGGCCAGGCTGGCGAGCCGCAGCCCTAATCGCTGCCCGGTCGTGAGCGGCCATAAAGCCAGCCGCGCCGGAGGGATCTTGCCCAACGGATCGGAGGAAAGGGGAAACAGCAACAGAAATCCCAGCAGCACAAGGAACGGATACGCGCTTTTGGGCGGCTGCCCGGAGTTGATCGCCCCGTACATCAGCAAGGCGACAAACAAGAAGATGTTGTTGACCTTGATGGATGCGAGCGTTCCCAGGTCCCGCGCCACGGCGCGCCGCAGCGCTTTCAGGATGGCGAGCAGCGCGGGCATCACCCTCGCTCCCAGCGCCGCCCGTAATAATACACCGACGCGAGATAACCCATCGCGGCCAGCGCCAGCACCCAAAACCCTCGCTGGTGTTCTACAAATCCAACCACCATCCCCGCGACAGTCTGCATTGCGCCGAACGGCAGGTTTCCGCTCGCAAAGCGCCATCGCTGCTGCGGCAACCCCACCAGCACGGAAGAATGATGGCCGAAGGCCAGCGCTACCAGTCCGAAGGTCATGCCCGGCCAGGGATCGAGCGGCAACAGCAGCACCAAGAGGATCGCCAAGAACGCCATGTCCTTCGCCAGCAGAATCTCCCACCCGCTTACGGGCATCAGGTGGTACCGCGTGATACCGGATTCGAGATCCAGGCCGAACAGGGATTGCGCGCAGGTGCTCATGGCCAGCGCCACCAACAGACTGATGATGGTAAATGCCGCCGGATCGGGGTGCGCAGCGAAGATCCTGTATGCGCCGCCTCCCAGGCTCAACAGCGCGGCTGCATAAGGGTCCAGCAGGCTGAGCATCTCGCGTACATTCTTGCGCACCATTCCGCCCAGCCGCCCGGGAAACTGAGGCAGGTCAATCAACAGATCCCAGTGCCGATCGCGCTTGACCATGCGCCGGCGCAAGGCCAGCATGAGCTGCATGCCCACCGCCAGCCCGCAAAACGCGAGGGCCGTTCCCGGCCGCCTGGTCTTCAGCAGAATCAGCGCGCCGATCCACGCGACCGGACTGAGCGCCAGGCTAGCGAGACGCAGACCGAAACGCTGCCACCCGGAGAGGGGCCACAGCGCCAGCCGCGCCGAGGGGATCTTGCCCAGGGGATCGGACGAAAGCGGAAACAGCAGCAGCAAGCCCAGCAGCACAAAGAGCGCCTCCGCGCTGCGGCCCAACAATCCGAGAAACAGGAGGTTGTTGGCCTTGACGGAACTTGCCAGGTCGCGCCCCACCGCGCGCCGCAGCGCCGTCAGAATTGCGCCGAGCGCAGCCACGGCAGGTCCTCCTGTAGCGGCGTCTCGACCAGGTCGAAGTACAACTCTTCGAGCGGCCGCTCCAGTTCCGCCGCCGCCGAATGCAAGACGATGCGCCCGTCGCGAATCATCATGACGTCGGTCGCCAACTGGGGGATCATCGCCAGCGCATGCGACGTGAGGAATACGGCGATGCCGCGCCCCGAGACGGCAATGAGCAGGTCGCGAATCGTCACGGACGACGACGGATCGATGCTCTCGAACGGTTCGTCGAGCAGCAGCACGCGTGGATTGTGCAGCAGCGCCATGGCCAGCGCGGTCTTCTTGCGCATCCCCTGGGAGCATTGGTCGAGGTACGTGTAGCGTCCTTGTTCCAGGCCCAGAATGCGCAGCAGCGCGCCGGCCCTTTCCTTGGTTTCCTGGCGGCTGAGGCCATACACCGGACCGCACAGTTCCAGGTGCTCTTCGATGGTGAGCGCATCGAACACGCCCAGGTCTTCCGGCAGCACGCCGATCATGCGCTTCACGCGCAGCGGCTCTTTGGCCACGTCGCAGCCGGCGATCCGCACCTCGCCGCGATCGGGCGCCAGCAGGCCGGTCAGGATTTTGAGCAGCGTCGATTTGCCCGCGCCATTGGGCCCCAGTAACGCGCAGATGCCGCCTGCCAGGTCGAAGGAGATGTTATCGAGGGCGACGAATTCCCCAAATCGCTTGCTGACATCGAGGCAGTGAAGCATATTCTGCCGATTATCGCAGGTCCATTCGCAGCGGCGGTGTGTGGGGCGGGCTCGCAGCCTGCGCGGCGGTTGGCTATCGCCGCTGTCTGGTGCGAGCGAGGCAGTTGGCCGATTGACAATCGGCCGCAGCTTACCAAGCTGCCCCACATTATTCGGAGAATCGGTCCCTGTTATATTTAGGCTTGGCACGGCAGGATTAAGGAGGTTCTTGTATGCAGTCCAGACGTAGCTTTATGGTTGGCGCGGTGACCGCGGCGTCGGCCGCGCGCGTGCTCGGCGCGAACGAGCGGATTCGCCTCGGTCTGATCGGCGCGGGCGGACGCGGCAACCATCTGGTGAACATGGCCAACGCCAACGGCGGCATTGAGTGGGTGGCTCTTTGCGACGCATGGGATCACCGGCGCGATGAAACCGCCGGCCGGCTGGGTGTTCCGGTGAAGAAGTACGGCGACTATCGCGCGCTGCTCGACCACAAGGACATCGACGCCGTGATCGTGGCCACCTGGGACCACATGCACTCGCGCATCGCCTGCGATGCGTGCCGCGCGGGCAAGGACGTGTTTGTCGAAAAGCCGATGACCTCGCTGCCCATGCAGGGGGTGGAGATGGTGCAAGCGGTGCGCGACACGCATCGCATCGTGGAAGTCGGCGTACAGCAGCGCTCCATGCCGCATTTTATCGAGGCCAAACAAAAGTTTATCGACAGCGGCGCGATCGGCAAGGTCAACATGGTGCGCACATTCTGGAACGCCAACAGCGGGTACCTGGAAAAGCCGCCAGCCGGTATGGAGAACAAGCCCGAGGGCCTGGATTGGGACACGGCGCTCGGATGGCTCCCCAAAATTCCGTGGGACCCCAAGCGCTACTTCAACCGGTTTGCCTACTGGGATTTCTCCACCGGCGGCCAGACCGGCGGGCTGTTCGTCCACCTAGTCGACGTCGTGCACTGGTACCTGGATCTGACGCGGGCGCGTTCGGCGGTGGCGCTGGGCGGCGTCTACCTGTACAACGACGGGCGCGATACGGCGGACAACATCAACGGGATCGTGGAATATCCGGACAACCTGGTGGTCTCCTTCGAGGCTACCATCACCGACATGATCGGGAAGGAAAGCGTCGATATCTGCTTCCACGGCGCCAACGGGCGGTTGTCCATCTTTCGCCAGGGGTACCGGTTTACTCCGGCCGAAAAGGGCGCGCCGGAGGTCACCGGCGGCACTTCGCGCGAAGAGGCGCACATGGGCAATTTCCTCGCGTGCGTCAGGACCCGGAAGCAGCCCAACGCTGACGTGGTTTCGGGTCACTATTCGGCGCTGTCGTGCCATCTCATGAATCTCGCTTATAAGCAAGGTGGGCGAACATTCTGGCAGCGCGAGTGGGACGTTTAGGTTTCCAGAGCCGGCGCAAAGGAGTCATATATGAGTATTTCGATTGGCGTGAACATGGAGTTCGTCCGTCACGAGGATCTGTCGTTCGCCGCGGGCGTGCGGCGCGCCGCGCAACTCGGCTTCCGCTATGTCGAGCCGATGGTGCACAACGGGCGCGAACTGTTGAGCGAGGCGGGTTACTTCCATTCCGTCTCGCTCGACGACGAGCCTTTGGAAATCAAGGCGCTGCTGGAAGAGAACGGGCTCGCGGCTTCGGGCCTGAGCGCGCACTGCCCGCTGATGCGGCCGGAGATCAGCGTCCCCTACTTGCAGAAGGCGATCCGTTTCGCCGCCGCCATCGGGGCCCCGGTGGTCAACACCGACGAAGGTATCCGGCCCGCGTGGCTGGGCGACGAGGACATCTGGCCGGTGATGCGCTACACGCTGACCGCCGCGCTGCGCACGGCCCAGCACTACGGCGTCTACATCGGGATCGAGCCGCACCAGAGCATCTCACGGACTACGGCCGGCCTCTGCCGCATCGGCGCACTGGTGGATTCGCCTTTCTTGAAATTCAACTACGATACGGGCAACGCGTACCTCGCCGGCGAGGACCCTTACGAGGGTTTGCGCGCCGTACGCGACCGCCTGATACATGTGCACGCCAAGGACATCGCCATCACCCATGCCGCGGCCGAACGAGGTAAGGTGACCGGCACGCCGGTGGGCTGCGCTTGCGGAGACGGTGTGATCGATTGGGGCAGGGTGATTGCCATCCTGCAGGAGGTCCATTGGAGCGGCGTGTTGAGCTGCGAATGCGGCACGTCCGAACAAGCTCGGCGCAGCCTGCTGCACCTGGAGGCGCTCCTGCAGCCGGCGGAGACCGTGTCTTTCCGAGCCGCGACCGTAAGGGAGCGGTTGGATGCGTAGGCTGGCGGCCCTGGCGCTGGCGGCTGCCGCGTTACATCCCGCGCTCGGCGCTGCGCCGATCCGTACGCTGATCTTCTCCGGCCAGAACAACCATGGCTGGCGCACCACCACCCCTTACCTGGAAAACCTGCTGACCGCCTCGGGCCGCTTCGAGGTTCGGGTAGAGGAAGAACCCGCCGGAGTGACTGCCGCGACGCTGGCCCATTACGATTTGATCGTGGTCGATTACCAGGGGCCGCGCTGGGGCGATTCGACCGAGCGGGCGGTGGCCGATTTCGTCGGTTCCGGCAAGGGGCTGGTCGCCGTGCACGGATCGAGCTACGCCTTCAGCGGGCTGGACATTCTGGGGCCGGGGCACGTCCGCACCGGGCGCACCGAGCCGCCGTGGCTTGAGTGGGCCGCAATGCTCGGAGGCACTTGGGCGGGCGATCCGCCGCGCAGCTTTCATGCGCCGCGCCACCTCTTTGCGGTGAAGTTCACCGATCCCAGCCACCCCATCGCGCAAGGCATGGGCAGCGGCTTTCAGACGCTGGACGAACTCTACCACGGGATGCATTTCCTCCCGTCCGCCCATCCAATCGCCACCGCCTATGACGACCCGGCCATCGGCGGCACGGGCGCCGATGAACCGGTCCTGCTGACGATGAACTACGGAAAGGGCCGCGTCTTTTACACCGCGCTGGGCCACGAGGTGGCTGCCATGCAGGAAGCGGGCTTCGCCATCACCTTCGTGCGCGGCGCCGAGTGGGCCGCCAGCGGCAACGTAAGGCTACCGCCAGTCGTGCCCGCGAGCCGAGCGGCGCACCCGCTGCGCGTCGAAGTGGTCACCGGGGGGCATCCCTTCGACCCCGAATTCTACGAGCTTTTCACCGGCCGGCCGGATCTGGAAGTGACCGTCACCGGCCATCCCGACGCATATACGCGCGATCTGCGGAACGAGACGGACGTGCTCGTGCTCTATGACCTGATTTCCGAAATCGGCGACCAGAAGCGCGACAACCTCAGGGCCTTCCTGGAAGCGGGGCGCGGCCTCGTGGTCTTGCACCACGCCATCGCCGATTTCGGTTCGTGGCCGTGGTGGAGCGAGCAGGTGGTGGGCGGGAAATATCTGTTGCAGCCTGAAGCCGGCCGGCCCGCCTCCACCTACAAGCACGGCGAAGATGTTTTCGTCCGCGCGGTGGGGACGCACGCCATCACGCGCGGTCTTGCCCCGCTGCATCTCCGCGATGAAACCTACCGCGGGATGTGGATCTCCCCACAGGTGAACGTGATACTCGAAACCAGCAACCCATCGAGCGATGGGCCGGTGGCGTGGATCGGCCCATACAGCAAGTCGCGCGTGGTGTACATCCAGCTTGGACACGATCGCATCGCTCAGCAGAATCCGGATTACCAGGAACTGGTGCATCGGGCTGTTTTGTGGGCGGCGGGACGGCTCGATTGATCGGGGGAAGGGCCTTCGGGGAAGAGAGCTGACAATTGCCCTTGCGGGTTGGTAGAATCGGAATTGCCCGCCCGTGGCGCTATCGTCTAACGGTTAGGACAGAGCCCTCTCAAGGCTTAAATACGGGTTCGATTCCCGTTAGCGCTACCATGT